>JBOHOS010000371.1:0-3419 GCA_050731295.1 Nitrospiraceae bacterium
GCATGAGACGCTGCCGGATGGTGCCGCCATGAGCCGCCATGGATTCCCATTCTAGCACCGATATGATAGGTGATAACGATTCGCTGAAGAGGAGATCCTCCTAGATGAATTGGTGGCCGTATTCCGAGAGTCCCGTGCTTCCCTACCTCCTCAAATCGGTCATTCTCCTCGCCGTGGTGCTGCTCGCGCGCGTGGTCCTGGTGCGCGCCGTCCTCCGGAGCGAAGCGCTGACGGTGGAGACCCGGCGGCGCTGGGTGCTGAACATTCGCAATTCCATGGTCCTCATCTTTGTGACCGGCTTGGTCTTCATCTGGTTCCATGAACTGAGCACCTTCGCGGTCTCTCTCGTCGCGATTGCCGTTGCGATTGTCCTCGCCACGAAAGAGTTGATTCTGTGTCTCAGCGGCGCCGTGTTGCGGGCCGGAACCAACGCCTTCACGTTGGGAGATCGGATCGAAATTCAAGGGATGCGAGGCAACGTCCTCGATCAAAATCTCTTGGCGACGACCCTCCTGGAGATCGGCCCGGGCCATACGTCCTCCCAATACACCGGCCGCGCGGTCATCGTTCCCAACAGCTTGCTTCTCAGCCATCCCGTCATCAATGAAACCTACATGAAAGACTTTGTCGTCCACATTATGACGATTCCGCTCGGCGCGCATGATGATTGGCAATGCGCCGAGAAACTGCTCTTGGAGATCGCGATGAGCGAATGCGCTCCGTTTTTGCCGAATGCGCAGCGGCACATGAAAAAACTGGAAGGGAAAGCCTGGTTGGATGCGCCGTCGGTGCAACCACGCGTGTCCATCCAAATACCGGAACCGGGACGCCTCAATCTGCTGTTGCGCATCCCGGCTCCGGCCCATCGCACATCCCGGCTCGAGCAAGCGATCCTCCGGCGTTTCCTGCTGGCCTTCAAAGGTACAACAAAGGAACGGCCGATGGAGGGCCTCGGCTGATGCGCGGGCGGGACCTGCAGATGCGTACGCTCGCCGGCCTACTGAGCGCCGCACTCCTCGCCGTTCAAGCGTGCCCGAGCGTCTCGACATGGGAGAGCGATATGGCGGCGGCACAACAGGCTGTGGCGCACAGACGAACCGACGAGGCGGCTCGCCTGTATGCCGCGGCCGTCGCCAAAGCGGAACGGTTCGGAAACGCAGATCCTCGTCTTGCACTCTCCTTGAATCAGTTGGCGCAGGTCTATTCCACTCAAGGCCGCTATGTCGAGGCCGAACCGCTGTTTCTCCGGGCGCTCGCTATCTATCAACAAGCGCATGGCGGCCAGCACGCCGATGTCGCAGCCACGTTGAATAACTTGGGGGTCTTGCATCGGATCCATGGGCAGTATGCTGAAGCTGAACCGCTGCTGAAACGATCGCTCGCCATCAAAGAGACGATCTTTCATGCCGAGCACCAGGAGGTGGCCTTGAGCCTCAGCAATTTGGGAATGCTCTACTATATGCAGGGCCACGACGACAAGGCCGAACCGCTCTATCGACGAGCGTTGGCGATCCGGGAAAAGGCACTCCCTGCCCATCACCCTGATCTCGCCAAGAGCCTTAAAGATTATGCTGCCTTGCTTCAACGCACCCATCGCGAAGTCGAGGCGGCCGCCCTCGAGGCCCGGGCGTCGCTGATCCAAGCGTCACAGGAAGCGGTTCGTTTACGACAGTGAGTAGCAGTGGTTACAGATGTGCAGAATGCGAGGAAGCGATCGGATGCGGGACGGTGATGAACAATCAGAGCGAGCCGCCCGGCCGGGCGGCTCGCTCGGCCGCGCCATGTCCGGCTGTTATCGATTCAATCCTCCCTTTTTAGGCTGAACCGAGGTGGTGGTCCCGCCCGGCGTGACATAAGCCTCCACCTTGTCGCCTTCCTTGATGTCTCCCTTATGGGTAGATTCATTCAACGGGAGCCTGACCTCTTTTCCGTTGTCCTTCCCGCTCGATTCTTTTTCGATGATCACGACGCTGGGATCCACTTTTTTCACTTCCCCTTCAATGGTGCCCCTCTCCACCGTACCGCCACCGGGTTTTCCCGGCCCGCTGCCGGCTGGTTCCACCGCATAGGCCATCGCGCTGAAAGCCAAGAGAGCCATGACAGCAACCGGGCCGGTATATGTGGGGTATCCCGTCTGTTTCATACGTTCCTCCTTTTGTTCAATCGGAGTGACCAAAAAGAAAAAGGCCAAGCTCAGCGATCATGACGCCCAGTCTGGAGCCTCGCTCCATGCTGATCACGTCTTCTCTGCTTGCTCGGCCTATTGTCAGGCTACACCATGATGCAGAGCATGGCCATCAGACCTTCGCCCATTGGACTGTCAAACGACGCGAATCGATCGGTACGGGAAATTCCTACGTAGCATTCTGACCATCGAAGTAGAACGGCCGCGCCGCAGAAAAACCATAGTCCCGGGTCACAAGCAGATGTATTGCGAAGACCATCACGCGTGAACACCGCGCTTTCGGACACGATAAGGCGGAGGGATCGAGTGCGGGTGAGAAAGAGTCCCCGGGGGTTAGGCTACGAGGGTCCTGACGAGGTCACCGAAGTGAATAACGACACGAGCCGACCCCCGGAGGAAAAGTCGGGTATTACAGGCGCTGAACGGTTGTTGCGTGGCCGTTTTCGGTGATATAGGCTTTGACCTGGTCCCCCGGCACGACCTTATCCATCTTCGTCCGGTCATCGACGTGGACTCGCACTTCTTTGCCTCCATCTTCCTTGATCCAGAGATAGTCGCCGTCTACCCGGACCAAGTGACCTTTTACGGCCTCATTGGACAAACGCTCGCTCATTGCCGGCTTGGCATCGCGTTTGGACACGGCGGAGTCCGAGCAGCCCGCTGTGACAAGGCCAAGACCGACCAGAAGAGCAAATGATCCTACGATCATGTGTTGATTCATATGAGGCGCCTCCATATTTTTATTAGCGGTGAGTTGCCCGTAGTCGATCCATCTTAGTAGGAACGCGACGGCTCCGGCATCAGGGGCTTTCCTACGTTCTCATGCGTAGCGCGGGCTTCAACCGACGCTGCACGGCCACCGGCCGTGCAGCGGAAAGTCTACCTAACATGTCCTACATCACTGCCGGAGGCCGTTGGGACGGCCCGGAAGCCGGCGCCTCGCCGTGGCTTTCTAACGCCATTCGCCCGGCCGCGCTCGCCGTGCCTTCAAAAATAATGTCGGCCACGAGACCTTGCGGGGTGGAATACGCCCGCTCCGCCCGCTGGCGAGCCAGCGCGATATCCATGGTCAAGCTGCCCATCTTGTGCTGGCCGGTCATCGCGGACCTCATGCGGCTGATGTACGGACTGAGATCCACCATGGCGGCTTTGCGAAGTCTCTCTTTCAAGCCGCGATCAACGATCTGCCAGTATCCGACCTTCACTGAGTCCAAAGCGGTTTTCGATTCGCCGG
>JBOHOS010000372.1:0-6844 GCA_050731295.1 Nitrospiraceae bacterium
GAATAATGCGGTCCCCGACTTGGATGCCGGCGTTTTCCGCGGGCGACCCAGGCCGAACCGCTTCCACATCGGGTGTGAGGTCGCGAAAAGTCGGCACGAACAACGGCGCCCCGGTGGCGAGCCAGCCCGAAAAAATGAGAAAGGCGAGCAAAAAGTTGAATCCCGGCCCTGCCGCGACGATCAGGAACTTGCTCGGCAGCTTTTGGTGGGCGAACGACCGGCGCTTGTCCTCCGGCGTTAAGGCCTCTGTGTCTTCCTCGCCGAACAGCTTGACATAGCCTCCGAGCGGAACCGCCGACACGAGGTACTCGGTTTCCCCCATCTGGCGGCCGAAGATTTTCGGCCCGAACCCCAAGGAGAATTTCAAAACCTTGACACCGACCCAGCGGGCAGCCAGAAAGTGGCCGAGCTCGTGAAAGGCCACCAGTACCCCCAAGACAATGAGGAACCACCAGATTTTTTGGGTCAAAATCCAGATTGCGTCCGGCGACCAGGTGAATGCGGCAAACACGATGGTGACTCCTTGCTTGATTGTGTCCGACAGTCAGAACGCCGAGCGTAAGACCGTAGTACGTATAAACCGTTTCCCGAGACGGCGACTCGGTGCCCTTCGCGTTCTCTGTTACCGCGCGAGCGCGTGAACCAGCGCGTCGGCTTTCTCCCTGGCCCAGCGGTCCGACTCAAGGGCGTCTTCCAGAGATTGCACGTCGTGAGGCTGATGCGCGTCCATCGTTCCGCGGATGACACCGGCAATGTCGTGAAACGCGATGCCTTCTTGCAAATAGGCTGCGACGGCGATTTCATTGGCGGCATTGAGGGCGGCCAGCATCGTGCCGCCGATTCGGAGCGCATCATAGGCAAATCCCAGACAGGGAAAACGATCGTGGTCGTGCCGATGAAACGTCAGTTTCCCTAATGCGGCTAAATCCAACGGAGGCGGGTCCAAGGGGAGCCGCGCCGGATAGTTCATAGCATAGGAAATGGGAGTCCGCATGTCAGGCAAGCCCAATTGGGCCATCACCGATCCATCGCAATATTCTACCAGAGAATGCACGATGCTTTCCCGGTGAACCAGCACTTCAATCTGAGACGGAGGAAGATCGAATAACCAGCGGGCTTCGATGACTTCGAGCCCTTTGTTCATTAAGGTGGCGGAGTCGATGGTGATCTTTGCGCCCATTTTCCAGTTCGGATGCTGCAAGGCCTGCGCAGGCTTGACGTCACGCATCTGCTCGCGGGTCAATTCCCAGAGCGGTCCGCCGGATGCCGTCAAGATCAGGCGGCGGATGTCCTGACAGCGATGACCTTCCATCGACTGAAAGATGGCGCTGTGCTCACTGTCGACCGGAAAGATGCGCACGCCGCGCAGGCGGGCCTCCTCCTGCATGAGTTTTCCGGCCATGACCATCGGCTCCTTATTGGCCAACGCGATGGGCTTGCCGGCGCGGATGGCCGCGAGCGTCGGAACCAACCCCGCTCCTCCGACAATGGCAGACACGACGAGATGGGAGTCGGAGAGTTCGGCCACACTCGCGACGCCTTGAACGCCTGAGAGAATCTCGACCGATGTGTCGGCACACCGCCCGCGTAGCCGCTCCGCGGCGCGCACATCCGTCAGGGCAACAGTGCGAGGCTTAAAGACGCGGATCTGCTCTTCCAGTTTCTCGTCGTTGGTCCCAGCCGTGAGACCGATGACCCGGAACTGGTCCGGAAACTTGGCGACGATATCGAGCGTATTGGTCCCAATCGATCCGGTGGAGCCAAGGATGACGATGTCCTTCATAAGGAGATCCTTTCGCCTCTATGCAGTCAGCATCGAGCTTCACCCCCCTTCCTTCCGTCCCTCTAGAACGAAGGCGAGAAGGATGCGGTGATTGCCGATTCTCTTGACGCCTGCGTCCCTATCCCTTGACCAGGGTCATATAATAATAGAAAGCCGGAGCCGTGAAGAGCAGGCTGTCCACCCGGTCGAGCATTCCCCCATGGGCCGGAATCATCGTACCGGAATCCTTGACCCCCGCGCTTCGTTTCAGCGCCGATTCGGAGAGATCCCCCAAGACGCCAGCCGCCGCTAAGAGAACGCCGGTTGCCAGGCAGTCGGCTGTCGTGAAGGATGGCAAAAACCAGAACCGTGCCGCAAACGCCGCGACGATCGCTAAAATCACCCCTCCCATCAGGCCCTCAATGGTCTTATTCGGGCTGATGGTAGGAGCCAATTTTCTATGTCCGAGATGCACTCCCGCATAGTAGGCGCCCGTATCGCCCGCCCATGTGATCAGGACCACAAAGAAGATGAGGAAGGCGGCGTCCGGCAATGCTCGAATAAGCAACAGATGTCCGAGTGAGAATCCGATATAAAGGATGCCAAAGACCACCACGGCGGAATCGACGAGGCTTCGCCCGATCTCGCGCACCAAGAAGAGTCGAGACGCCAACACCGCACCGACCGTCACCAGCCATACCGTCTGCTGCGAGACGAGGTTCGGCCACTGCAGGCTGATCAGCAGGAAACCGGCTAACCCCAAACCGAGCGAGATCTCGACCGTGGCCCGCCGTTCGCGAAAATGCATCCGGTAAAACTCGGTCAGGGCGAAGAGGGCGACGGCAAGCACCAATGCGAAGAAGGCCGCCGGCGGCAGATATCTGACAAGGACATAGAAAAGAGGGATAAAAACGATCGCGGCGTAGAGACGATGGCTATCTGTCCGCCGTGCTGATGAGGAGGGCTCAGAGGTCACCACGGTTTCGGACGGCCGTCTATCCAGTCCATACTCAACGGAGTGCCGCGTCACAAGTCGCTCTGCGGGTAAGGGGCGCGTGTGACCCGTCCAAACCGTCGTTCGCGCCGCTGGTATTCCAGAAGAGCCAACAAGGCTTCCCGACGTCGAAAATCGGGCCAGAGGGTCGGCGTGAAATACATCTCCGTATACGCGAGCTGCCACAGGAGAAAATTGCTGATTCGGGATTCACCGCTGGTGCGAATCAGGAGGTCAGGGTCGGGAAGACCCTGGGTCGACAGATAGCCTTCCATCAAGGCTTCATCGATCGCGTCCGGCCGCACTTTGCCGTCCTGGCAATCCTGCGCGAGCCGCCTGACGGCATCGACGATCTCCGACCGGCCTCCGTAACTCAGCGCGACAGAGAGCGTCAATTTGTCAAGGTGAGCCGTTTCACGTTCCACCTTGCGCACCCAGTTTCCCGCAGAAGCAGGGAGTGAATCGACCCGCCCGATGGCACGAAAACGGATACCTTTTTCAACCAACGTATCGAGTTCGCTCTGAAGGTAGTGTTCGAGGAGCATCATAAGGGCGTTAATCTCTGGGACCGGTCGTTTCCAGTTTTCCTGTGAGAAGGCATACATGGTGAGCGCGCCAATCCCTAACTCTCCACACAACATGATGATTTCTTTCACCGAATGAATGCCTTCTTGGTGGCCGGCGATACGCGGCAGGCTCCGCAACTCGGCCCATCGACCGTTTCCGTCCATGATGATGGCGATATGTTTGGGAAGCGTATCGAGGTCCAACAATGCAATCAAGTCCGCCTCAGAGAGGTGCTCGACGCTCGTCGCGGTGCCTTTGGTCATGCGAGTGGATATTCCTTACCGCTAGGTTCGTGTCATTCAGCAGACTAGCGTGGCAGGTGAGACCAGTCTAATCAGCGCATGACAAAAAGTCAAACGACAGGAAGAGAAACCGACACGCGGCGGCGCGTGCGTTGCGCAGTGCAAAACGAATGGGATATACTCGAATGCTTTCATGAGACGACCATGACGTCACGAAGCCTGCCAAGAATGCCCCGCTCGGAAGAGCGGGGATGAATGGCAGCCCGTAGTGAAGCGAAGGTAAAACTTCCTGGTTCACAAAGCCCCGCCCGGAAGGGCGGGGTTCTTTACTTCGGAGAAATTTTTGATGAAGACTGAACACACCGTAGAGCTGGCTCACTTCGGCCTGACCGACCGGGAAATCAGCCACGCCTTGGGAAAGGTCAAGGTCCGCGACGTGGATTATGCAGACCTGTACTTCGAATCTCAGGTTTCCGAATCGGTGTCCATGGAAGAAGGCATCGTCAAGCGGGCGGTGAAAAGCGTCTCCCAAGGGGCCGGGGTCAGAGCGACAGCCGGAGAGAAGACCGGCTTTGCCTATTCGGACGAGTTGACAAAGCGCGATCTCGAAATCGCTGCCGATACCGCTCGCTACATTGCCAACTCGCCTCAAGGCGACCATCCGTTGCCGGTGACGCACCGCGCCAGGCCGATTCGGGACTTGTACCCCCTCGACGCATCGGCGGCGGAGGTGGCGACCTCGGAACGCGTGGATCTCCTCAATCTGATCAATGCGGAAGCTCGCAAATGCGATCCTCGCATTATCAATGTCATGGCCTCCATCAATATTGAGCTGAAACGTGTCATCGTCGCCACGTCGGAAGGCCTGATGGTTGGCGACGTCCAGCCGCTTTCACGCCTTCAAGTCACCTGTATCGCCGAAGAGGGTGGGAATCGACAAATCGGCACCTTCGGCGGCGGTGGCCGAATGGGCTTTGCGTTTTTCCGCGAGCAAGACCGGTACGCCTACTATGCGAGGGAAGCCGCCCGACAGGCCGTGCTGAATCTGAGTGCCGTCGATGCGCCGGCCGGTGTCATGCCGGTCGTCTTGGCCGGCGGATGGCCGGGGATTTTGTTGCATGAAGCGATCGGGCACGGCCTGGAAGCCGATTTCAATCGCCGAAAAACCTCGGCCTTTACCAACCTGCTTGGAAAGAGAGTGGCATCGGACGCCTGTACGATCGTGGATGACGGCACACTGCCGTTTCGACGCGGCTCGCTCAATATGGATGACGAGGGCACCCCAACCAGTCGCACGGTATTGATCGAACGAGGCATCTTGCGCGGCTACCTCACCGATCGCCTCAACGCCCGCCTCATGGGCATTCCGTTGACGGGAAACGGTCGCCGGGAAAGCTTCCAGGCCATCCCGCTCCCGCGTATGACCAACACCTTCATGCTGGCCGGCGATTCCGATCCTCGGGAAATCATCGGTTCGGTCAAGCGCGGCTTGTATGCCGTGTCGTTCGGGGGTGGGCAGGTGGATATCACGAACGGCAAGTTCGTGTTCTCGGCCAGCGAGGCGTATCTCATCGAGGACGGCAAGGTCACCACTCCGGTCAAGGGGGCTACGCTGATCGGAAACGGCCCCGAGATCTTGACCAAGGTTTCGATGGTGGGACAGGACCTACAGCTGGACGAGGGCATCGGAACGTGCGGAAAGGACGGACAATCGGTGCCGGTCGGTGTCGGGCTTCCGACGATTCGGATTGATGAGATCACGGTGGGAGGAACGCAGGGATAAGGAAGAAATGGCGGAACGCCAGATGCAGCCATCCCAATCAGTCCAGGTGGATGGAGAGGCAAGAACATCAACGATATAACCCATGACACACGATACGAACCTCTCAGAATTGGCGGTGGACCTGTTGGATCGCGCGAAGCGGCGCGGTGCGACTGAGGCGGATGTCGTCGTCGCGGATGGAGAGAATTTCTCCGTGCAGGTGCGGCTCTCGGCGGTCGATCGTCTGACCAAGGCGCGAGAAAAGCGACTGGGCCTGCGCGTGTTCTTCGGCACGCGCTCGGCCAGCGCGTCCACGTCTGATTTTTCACGAGATTCGCTCGACAGTTTAGTCAACGATACCTGTTCGCTGGCTGCTGCGGTGGTAGAAGATCCGCTGTCCGGTCTGCCGGGCAGCGACCTGATGGCTAGGGATCTGCCCGATCTCGATCTCTACGATCCGACGTCCCTCGAAACCGATACACAAATCGAACTGGCGCGCCGGACGGAAGAGGCTGCGATGTCGGCCGATCCACGAATCACCAATTCGGAAGGCGCGGATTTTAACTCGGCGAGCGGTCGTGTCGTCCTTGCGAACAGTTGTGGCTTCGTCGGGGAGTATCGAAGCTCCAGCTTTTCCCTCTCGGTGTCGCCGATTGCCACGGCCCCGGACTCCGACGGCATGCAACGAGATTACTGGTACGCGGCCAAACGACAGTATGCGTCTCTCGACAGTCCTGAATCCGTGGGCCGCGAGGCCGCGCGTCGAACGGTCCGGCGGCTCGGAGCCCGCAAAGTGACGACGCGGCGCGCGCCCGTGATTTTCGATCAGGAGATGGCGGGGAGCCTGCTGGGCAATTTTTGCAGCGCCGCGTCCGGGTATGCGCTGTATAAAGGCGCATCCTTCCTCATCAATCAACTGGGCAAGAAGATCGCTCCCGATACGATTACGATCTATGATGACGGTCGTTTGCGCGGAGGATTAGGATCCCGCCCCTTCGACGGCGAGGGCCTTCCGACGCGGAAGAATGCGATCGTGGAGCGAGGGGTGCTGCAGAACTATTTGCTCGATACCTACTCGGGAAAGAAATTGGGGTTGGTTTCGACCGGCAATGCCTCACGCGGGGTCGGGGAGAGCCCATCGGTCGGCCCCACGAATTTCTATCTGCTTCCCGGCGCAGTCTCACCGGACGAGATGATTCGATCGGTTCGAGAGGGACTCTATGTAACCGAGTTGATCGGTTTCGGGATCAATATGGTGACCGGCGACTATTCTCGCGGCGCCGCAGGCTTCTGGATTGAGAATGGCGAGTTGGCCTATCCTGTGGAAGAAATTACGATTGCCGGTAATCTCAAACAGATGTTGGCGAACATCGACATCATCGGGAACGACCTCGAATTTCGAGGGCGGATTGCCAGTCCCACGATCAAAATCAGCGAGATGATGATCGCGGGGAACTGAAGAATTTGCTGATTTGGTGATTACGTAACGGGATCTTGAGAAAACATCAGATTCAAGC
>JBOHOS010000373.1:0-2892 GCA_050731295.1 Nitrospiraceae bacterium
GGCCACTAGAGGGTTGCTGCTTATGATGAAGAGTCTGGTGAGGCGAGGTTGGGGAGTCATTACATAGCCTGGGATAGAGATGGAGTCATAATTCGATCCGTTTGTGATTTCTTGGATATCCGGGCAATGCTACGTACGCGCCATGATATATGCGCGCCACGATATATCGGTCCGAGTGAGAATTCTGGTCAAAATTGCTCATCTTTTCCATGTCCCATCACATCATCGCCGCATCATCCTTATGACACCTCGGACGATACGCCGCCGCGATGCCAGGTATGGCGCATCACCCGGCTGGCCGAGTATCACCGTCGTGTATCCTCCGGCCTCCGGCCTGCGGAGAAAGACTAGGCGCTTTGTACCTGTTGCAGATACGTACAAACATACACGACACCTAGATATGGGGCTTTTCAAGCGGACTACCACAATGCTTAAAAACTATGCAAGGCGGTGGAATACGGGCGGCTGTAAGGAATCTGCTGACACACCGGCTTTTATGCACAACGTTATCCACAGTTCCTGGGGGAATCTTTTTCGCTGCAAGAAGCGAGTAGAAGGGACGCAGGCTCTCGTCGTTGCGTTATGAACTATGGATGGCTGCAATCGCCGGAGAACTCCGAGAGGCCAACTGACCGAGGTACTGATCCAGGCGCTTCAGTTCGTGCGTTTCGAGAAAGAGAAAGCGGAGGCCAAATTGGGTGGCTGTCTTCCACCGCACATGGGCAGAATCGACCCTGAGGGGGTGTTTCTGTTTGGGGAGCTGTAGATGCAAGGTGAAGATGCCTTTCATGTCCGCTCCGCCTTCCGGGATCTGCAGACAACACCCCCCTATCGAGAGGTTAATGATATCGCCTTGGCCCTCCGACTCACGCCGAAACACGGCCGGACACTGCACGGCAAACCGCGGATGTTTTCGGGTAATCATGCGACCTCCTTGAGAATGGAAATTGTTCAACCATGTTGCGCCGACTGGACGACACACTGGCGATGTAGCGATGGAGCCGTTCATGTTCCTTCTCTTCAATGGACAGGAACTCGAGGCCAAATTTATTACCCATGGTCCATGAGACCCGAGCGGCATCGACTTGTATGGGAGCATCCCAAGAGGACAGGTACAGGTGCAGCGTGAGCATTGCATTGACTTCCATGGCGACATCGGCTCTGTCAATATCGCAGCCGCCGATCGAGAGGTTGGTGACCATGCCGGCTCCCCCATAGTCGCCTGTAAATGATACGGGCAACTCCACAACAAAACGAGGGGACTTCCGGGGATTCATGCGGCGGGTTTCCTCCAAACGTTTTGACGCCGGATGGACGCCAAAAAAGTGTAGCCGAACTCCAGGATTCTGCAAGAAAAGCAGCCTTAGCTATAAGCGTAGGCATCCCCATCCGCTATCGAGGAGAGGGATGTGGGAGTGCGGCACGTCCACCCCAAGGTTAAACATGACTCATGGCGGCGGGCCCGGGGGGAGGGGCGGACATGGCGTGAAATTAATGTACTGGCTAGGTGCGTGGTGGCTCAATAACCGGACCCGCGTCGTCTCGAAGGGTTCGCGAGATGCCGACGACCCAGGCACCTTGCAATGCGTCTGTTATGTCGTTACTGAATGGCGGGAAAGAGCCACTGAGGCGCCGACCGACGAGCGAAAGAATCGGCTCGTCCATATCCCGGCTCAGTTGACAACACACGTCGAGGGGTTCGGAGGAGCCGTCCTTCTTGAAAAAAGGAATCGGGCCGATCCTATCGGATTGCACCGCCGCACAATGCGGATCATAGGGACGGCAATGGCGGAATGGCGCGACCTGTGCGGGAGTGGATCGGGCATGAGGCGTCTGCGAAAGTTCAGATATCCGAAATTCCCGTTAACCGGAATTTCGCCATCAGGGCAGACCATCGTAAAGGCGGGGTTAGCTGAATTTAGTGTTCTTCCCTTTTTTTCAGGATGTGCTTGAGTAACGCGTCATGCATTAACGCCGTTTCACCGATGGGCACGACGGCGACTAATTCCCATCCGTCCTCGCCGAGCTCATTGAGAACATCGGACATAACTCTGGGATCAATATTGACATCGTCCATGGCAATCGCATGCCAGAGCCCGGTTTTGAAGCGCTCAGAAAGAACAAATTTATACCGCCACCGAGGCGTTTCGTTCTTAGTCACCGTGCGAGTCTAGCAAAAATCCGTGTGATAGCAAGCGTATTTGATTCGGGAAGGCAGCGAGGCGTACGTGCGCTTGCTAGCGGTACTCTGGTAAGCTCCTGCCCCGTCTGTCAGACGTTCTTGCAAGGCCGGCAGAAGGCCTGTTCGGCCAGGTGTCGGGTGGCGCTGAGCCGGCAGCGCAAGGCGGAGGCGCAGACCGTGGGCGACGGCAGGTGCGGCGGCTGCTGGAAGAAGCCTTGGAACTGCTCCAAGAACGGATCGTCCCGTACCTCTTTCCTCATCCGCACGTCACCGGACGGCATGCGGGTCAACGGCTTGTAGATTTTCGGAAGGCCTGGGAGACGGCCTGCACGAAAGCCAAGGTCGTAGAGATGCTCCGTCACGATTTCCGGCGCACGGCCGTCCGCAATCTCGTCAATGCGGGCGTCCCGGAACGGATGGCGATGAAACTGACCGGGCACAAGACGCGATCCATCTTCGATCGCTATCACATTGTGAGTCCGGCGGACCTGCAGGAGGCGACGCGTAAGCTGGTGGGCACAATTACGGGCACAGTCGAGCAGAAACGGGGATAGAGCAGGAGTTCTGTAAATCGCGAACCGGTTGATTCGTCAGTGGAGTTGATGGAGCTGGCGAGAGGAATCGAACCTCCAACCTGCGGTTTACAAAACCGCTGCTCTGCCGATTGAGCTACGCCAGCGCCGAGAAAAGGGTACACTAGCAGTGTTCCC
>JBOHOS010000374.1:0-15029 GCA_050731295.1 Nitrospiraceae bacterium
CCGCAACGCCTCACCAAAGCCGACCAGCGTATCTCCTCTGGCCTGCAGACCAATACCATGAACAAAGAGAACTCCCACGTCATAAGGCAAATTCTTGTTCCGGTTCATGGGGAGCCCCCATTATACCCAGATCAATTGGATTTACCCCTTACAGTCAGACATCATAAATGTCGGCTTAGTTAGTCTTGATGAAATATCGAGGCCTATTTACGATACACCTCTCTGCGGTGTCCGATCTTTACAATTTCCACGATTCGCTGCTCGTCGTTGATCAAATAGATAATGCGGTAATCCCCTTGTCGAATTCTATGTCGTTCCTGGCCTGAGAGTTTCTCGGTACCCGCCGGACGCGGGTTCCGCATTAGTCTCTGAATTCGCTCCGTGAGACGCTTCAGGTCCGGCTTGGGGATGGCCCGCAGCTCCCGCTCGGCGGATTTTTTGATGACGAGACTATAAAAGTCCATCACGCCGGAGATCTTCAAGGGCCTTTTCGAATGAGCGCGATGGTTCTTTGGCTCGCTTCTCGAAAGCCTCAAGGTCTACAGCGTCCTCTCGGAGAGATTCAAGCACCGCCGCATTGACGAGTTCCGAAACCGACCGATCAGTTGTTGCAGCCTTCACCTTCAACGCGCGATACACTTTTTGTTGAAGATACACAGTCGTTCTTGTTTCGCCGGCCATATAACCTCCAAGATTTCACCAAGGCGCGTTGGCGTTATGGCATCATATCATTACCGGCTTAGAGAAGACGCTCGTCATCGCACGGCTCTCTCAATACAGAATCGATGGCAGGAACGGTCCCGCCGGCTCGTTGTACAAGCCTCGGCTCATCAGCGTCATCGGCTGGACGATGCGCAGTCCCTTCTCCAAGCACCAGCGCAACAGCTCGCCATTGCGCGTGGGGAGCAGGAACCCTGGTCCATGAATCGCCGTCGCCGCGCCGATGAGCGCCTTCACGTCTACGTTGCTTTCGCCCACCGCGTGACCGAAATATCCAATGAGCGTGGCGTATCCCGTGATGCGACTGTCGTGCTCCACGACGGTCGCGGTTCCCTTTTCGATTGCCTCTCGGAGTTCCGGTCCCCGGTCATGACCATGGATTGTCCGGCAGAGTCGATTGCAGGCTTCGAGATCTGCTTGGATTGCCGGACGGACGGCGTGCCCCGGGATCGTGATGCCAAGCACCGGGCCGTGAAGGGAGGAGAGCGGCTCGCGCGCATTGAACCCCAATTTGGTGTACAACGACAGTGACCGGTTGTGATAAGCGGATTGCACGAGTCGGACGCCCGGGAAACGCCGTTGGCGGACCCGTTCGAGGACATGCTCCATGAGTTTGCGGCCGATCGAGCTATTTTGCCCAGCCGGCTCGACACCGATGGGGCCGATGCCGGCGATCTGCGAAAGTTCCCAGAGGAAATTGGCGCCGACAATCGACCCGTTTTTCTCGGCTACAACAGAGTAGATGTCCGGCCGCGAAAGCAGCATCGAGACCAATCCGTCCCACATCTCCGGGTCTGGAAACTCACGAGGGAAATTGTGTTGATCGGCAATGGCCTTGAACGCTTCATAACAGATCGCGCTGCAGATCTTGGCGTCTTCCGGTCTGCCCGCACGTAACGTAACCGTCATGGCATCATCCCCCACGTATGGTTTCCGTCAGGAGCGTTACTTCTAGCCCTCCCGATATCCGACCGCCGTCACCCAGGCCTGAGCAAACCATGTATCGGGGTCCTTGCTCCATGACCGGAGGGCTTGCGTCATCTCTTGAACATTCGTGCCTTCCTTCTGGCCCACGTTTGCCGGCCATCCGCCATCGGCGGCGCCTCAATCCGCAGTGCAAGAGACTCGGCAATGCTCGTTGGATCCTGATAGATCTCATACGCGACCATGAGCGTGATGCGAGAGAAGTTCGCGCTCCGCAAGAGTGTGCCCAGCTTGCGCCCCACGTGCGGATCAGATTGCACTTTCCGCACATGGATTTTCAAGCCGATTGCGACAGCGATAAACCCGGACATGAGTCCTTTGCGTCTGGTCGCCGGCAGGTAGGACGCTCTGATTTCATCCGGCAAACGGGTGTGGTAACGTTCGCAAACGAGATCGGCACACAACAGAGTCGATCGAGGTGTGGCTGTTGACAACAAGGAGACGGTATCCATGAACGAGCGAGCATTCGTGCGCATGAACTTTTTTCTGGCGCTGCTGCTGGCGCTTACCGGCTGCGCGCAAGTGGCCCTCGAGCAGATGAACGATCCCTCCCGGGATGCGTGGCAGCAACCCAAGGCGGTGATCGACGCGCTTGCCATCACGCCCGGCGAGCGCGTGGCCGATCTCGGCGCGGGTGGAGGTTATTTCACCTTCCTCCTGGCCAAAGCGGTCGGCCCCCACGGGAAGATCTATGCGGTGGACGTGGAAGATACCGCGCTGCGGATGATCGACACGCAGGCCAAAGCGCGCGAGGCGGACAACGTGGAGCTGGTTCTGGCCACACCCAACGATCCGCGTCTTCCCCCCAGCGGCGTGGACCTCATCTTCACGTGCAACACGTACCACCATCTTCATGACCGGATCGCCTATTTCACGTCGCTCGCGCCTCATCTGCGCCCGGAGGGGCGAATCGCCATCCTCGACTACAAAGAAGGCGGCTGGCTCGGCTCGTTGTTTGGCCATGCCACTTCGAAAGAGACCGTACGGCGCGAGATGGAGTCGGCGGGGTATCGCCTCGTGAACGACATTGATTTTCTGGCCAAGCAGCACTTTCAGGTCTTCAGGCCCGCCCGTTCATGAGCGAACCCATAAACGCGGAACGCGCCGTGACCGGAACGCCGCGTCAAGTCGGCTGGTTCACGGCGGCCTGCTTGCTGGTGAGTAACATCATCGGCGGCGGCATTTTCACCACGACCGGTTTCTTGGCTCGCGATGTGGGCGACCCCATGGTCATTCTGTCCCTGTGGGTCATCGGCGCGCTCATTGCCCTGGCCGGCGCGATGACCTACAGCGAACTCGGGGCGGCCCTGCCGCAGGCGGGCGGCGATTATATCTATCTCCGCCACGCCTACGGACCGCTGGTCGGGTTCCTCAGCGGATGGACTTCCTTCACCGTTGGATTCGGGGCCGGGATCGCCGCGTCGGCAGTAAGTTTTTCTTCTTATCTGCTACGAGCTGCGCCCTTCTCGGACGAAGCCGGCTTCATGACCAAAGGTATCGCGCTCGTTCTTCTGTGGAGCCTCACCGCCGTGCACGCGGCCGGCGTCGGCGCGGGCGGCGTTCTGCAGCGGGTGCTGACGACGACCAAAGTGACGGCCATTGTCGTGTTGATCGTCGGTGGTCTTGCGCTCGGCAGCGGCAGTTGGGCCAATCTCACCGTGCGAGCTTCAGGCGCCGAGCCCGGTGTGGGACCCGCCCTCGTCGGCCTGATCTTTATCTTATATACCTATTTCGGATGGAACGTGGCGGGCTACATCGCGGGAGAAATCGCCGACCCCGGCCGAACGATCCCTCGCATCATGATCGGCGGGACTGCGTTTGTGGCGGCGATCTACCTGTTGCTCAATCTCGTCTACCTGTACGCGCTGCCGGTGACGGCGCTGGCCCAGCCTCCGGTGTTGCCCGTCGCCGAAAAGGCCGCAGCCGTCCTGTGGAGTCCGGCGAGCGCGCGTCTCGTCGCGCTGATGCTGAGCATTTCAATCGCGGGGGCCGTGAGCGCCATGGTCTGGGCCGGTCCGCGCGTCTACTGGGCCATGGCTCGCGATGGTGTCTTCGCGCCTTACTTCAAAGCTGTCAGCGGGACAACCGGCGCGCCGGTGCGGGCGGTTCTGCTGCAAAGCGCTTGGGCATCCATCCTCATTCTGACCGGCACCTTCGAGCAGCTGGTGATCTATAGCGGGTTGGTGCTCGCCGCCTTCAGTGCCCTAACCGTGGGAAGCGTGATAGTCCTCCGCCGTCGCCGTCCCGATCTTGCGCGACCTTTCCGCGTCCCGCTCTATCCCCTGACTCCCGGCCTCTTTATCGTGTTCGCCTGTGTGATTGTCGGCTACAGCCTCATCCACCGGCCGGTCGAGTCGGCGTTCGGCATCGTGACCGTGCTGGCCGGCCTCCCATTCTATTGGGTGTGGCGGAACCGGAACCCTGGGCAGGCCGGTCATCATGCCGGGATTGCCAACTGACGGGCTACCTACGAAATGTCAGCGCCGAGTCATGGAGATTGGGCCCGATCTGAAACGGGACTGTATGAAGTCAGGGCTCGTGGCACGTGGCGTCGGGCGGAGAGGCAAGCACGACCGTTCAGGACGTTATCATGGACGAGCGAGCGGGTGATCCGAACGTCCCGAAACCCGCTGTGGCCATTCCAGCTCCCAATTTCAATCCCGTTACGGAATCCGCTGACGTCAATGTCGTCGATGTAAATCGTCGCCAATTGCACGTCGCCGGGGAGGTCCATATAGACCAGTATCCCGTCTGCACGAACCAGACGGCGCCACGACCAGTTGGATGCGGTCGGCCACATGATTGGGGGTGACTATCCGCCGGCACGAGCGCCTGCCTACGGCCTATGTTCTTTCAGAATCCGAGCCGGCGTTTCCGAATCGGCCGTTATCGCATCGGGTTCCGCCGCCAATGACCGGAGAGTAATCCCGGAGAGAGCGAGACCGACGGCGTGATCGCGGCGGCCGAGGAGGCGGTCGATCGTGTCGCTGGACGCGGTGGTGAACGAGGGCCCCGCCAATTCCTTGTCCCGAACGGTATCCAAGATCTCCTTGATCGGAATCAGTTCGGGCGGCTTCACCAGGCCGATGCCGTCCGGCTCGGCGATTCGGCACAGGAAGCCCGCCGCCACCAATTCATCAACCTGGTCTTCGACAATGGACAGAGGAATGTTCAAGTCCGAGGCCAGTTCTGACACACGATACGGCCGCTCCCCCTTGAGATATCGGCGAGCGATATGCATGAGCAGGATCAGAGCCAATCGCTCTCGAAACGCATGCGCGCCCTGCTTCCACAGCAAGTGCGTCTGATACGCCGAGGGATACTGATGAAAAAAGGACACCTGCGCGCCCACCAGAATGATGAGCCATCCGACGTAGAGCCACAGCAAAAACAAAATCAGGATCGCGAAGCTGGAATAGATGGCGCTGTACTTGGCCGACCCCGCCACGAAGGCGGCAAAAGCCTCGCCGGCTAATCCCCAGAGAACGGCCGCCGTAATCCCGCCGACGAGCGCGGACCGGAGGCGAACGTAGGTATAGGGCACGAATTTGTACAGAAAGGTAAAGACCGTGCACAGCAGGACGAAAGGAACGAACTGGGCCGCCCAGACCACCACATAGCCGAAGGGCTGAATGTCCATGACGCGCTGCACCAGCGCATGGCTCTGTACCGACGCCAGTAATCCAAACGCGGTCATGACCAAGAGCGGCCCCACAAGCACCACGCTCAGGTAGTCGGTGAATTTTCGAACCAGCGGGCGCCCTTGGCGGGCGCGCCAAATGGCGTTGAGCGATCCCTCGATCTTGTCGATCAGCGAATAGGTCGTATAAAACAGTCCCGCCACGCCGACGACGCCAAGCACGCCCACCTTCATATTGTTCACAAAGCCGATGATCTGGGCAGTAATCTCCTGCCCCTTTGGCCCGAGCGGCTCCAAGGCTTGCGCCAGGACGGGTTCGATCTGCTCGTGCACGCCGAATGCCTTCAGGACCGAAAACATGACGGCGAGGAATGGGACCAGGGACAGGAGCGTGGTATACACCAGGCCGGCGGCCCTGGCATCCAGCAGTCGATGCCGAAACTCCGACGCGACGGCAAACGCCAGCCGAAGGGCTTGAATCCCGAACCGCTGCAGTTTGGTCAGCGAGCTGAGATCAGTGACCCACAGATCGTGTCGGAAGAATTGTTCAACGCGATCGGTTCTACTCACGTGAGCCTGCCTCACCGAGACGCCAGCACAAATTCGTTTCCATCGGGGTCTGCAAACATCGCGAAGGTGCCCCACGCCATTCGCTTGGGCTCCTGGGTGATCTGGACGCCTTTCTCTGCCAGGTCTTTGCAGGTGACGATGGCATCGTTACAGGCGAACACCACCGAGGGTTTGAGCTGTTCCCACTCGGGCATCATTGTGCGTGGATATATGACGAGGCCGGGTCTGAGCGCCGGGTGGAGCGAGCTCAATCCACTTGCCACCCGGTCCCATGGATTCGGTTCGACGGACTTCGAAGCCAAGCTTCTGAGTGTAGAGGTCCAGCGATCGTTGTTGATCAGCGACATAAATGGCGACCGTTTTTGATGTGTTGAATCACAAAAACACCTGAAGAGGCGCGAACGGTCCCGCAGGGTCATCGTGCGTCCTCATGGTCGAAGGTGCAGGGAAGACGGGGACATTTGAGACGTCCCGTTCAGCGCTCGTGACGTTTATGGATGACGATGTGATTCCCGTCGGGATCTTCGACGACGGCCATGCGACAGACGGGCGTCGTAACAATGTCGAGGATCACGCTCACGGATTTTCCTTTGAGCGCGGTGACAAAGGAATCAAGCTCAGCGGTCTCGAACCCAACCACGGCGCCCTTGTCCCCCGCCCAGATCTACTCCGCCCATTCATCCCGAAAGTTTCGACTGACCGTGAGGCCCAACGTCTCCTCATAGAAACGTCGGGCTCGCGCCAGGTCTGTGACCGGGTACACGGTAAACGCGATAGACGTGATCATGGTGACCCCGGCGGTCCTTCGGTTGATGAAGAAGGCTCGTTCTTCTTCTCAGCGTATCACGCGGCCATATGGTCGCGCGACTGCGTTGACACCATCGTCGGACCGATTACTTCGTTCGCACCTTGATGATCACCGCGCCGACCTGATCGAGCCGGATCACCGCGTCGAAAAAATCCATGCCGGTCAGTTCGGCGAGGTGCACGGCCTGCGAACCGACCTTGATGATCTTGCCGTCGAGGTCCTGGCCGGAAACCAACTTCATCCTGACGCGCTTGCCGACTTCATGTTCCAGCGCTTGTTTGATGGAATCCGGCGCGCTGAGATCAAAATGCGCCTCTTCGGCAGAGAGCGACGGTGCAGTGCACAGCACACCTGTGCCGAAAACACCGATTGCCAGCAGCGCGCGCACGGAGTCAAAGAAGAGAGCAGCGGTCATGGATCTGCCTCCCAGGGTTAGGATGTGGGGCTGCTATAACAGGTTCGACAGCGTGGATCAAGCAAGAGGGACGCAGTTAAAAATGAGATTTCAGAGCCAAATGAAGCCGAGATGCATCTGCTCGTCCTATTCGTGCTCGCCTTGTGGCAACAGCGCACCGACATGTCGGTGTAACGCCGCGGGCGCCATGGACGATCTCGTTGATCCGGCGGGGTAACCAGGAGATCTCTTGAGCTTGTGCTGGCTAGCCTGCGTGACTCTTCTCTTACGAAGACCTTCTCGGTCTCTTTGTCGCGTGAGGTCCGAATCATGTACCGGGACGGGAATCCCGTGGCACGCGGCTGAAGTTAAATCCTGTCCTGAACGGCGGACATCCTTCTGCAGATGCCAGTGCGGCGAGGGAGACTTCCCTCGCCGCTTTGCATTTCACCGGCTCGATCATTCCTCACTGCATGGACGGGGTATGGACGATGCTCAAATTGTAATTGCCGGCCGAATAGCCATGGACCAGCACATAGGCTTCGCTGTGATTGGCGGGGACATCGAGCGAACAGCTTTCGTCCGCCCCGTTCAAATAGGGCCGGCAGGTATATTGCCCGGCGCGATTGGGAGGTTGGCCGAAGCTGACATACAGGTCGGGATCTCCCGGGTTGGCGTCCCCCAGCATTTTGGCTTCAAACAGGGTCCCGGGCGAGATGCCGAATGGCCCGTACCGTCTTTCTTCCTTTGATCCCACGTGTTGCTGAGCAAACGTTTGGTTCTTGACTCCGCACGGTGTGGGCGTCGCCGTGTCGCTATTGCTCGGGCACACGCTTTGATCGATTTGGAATCCCTGCGCCGCTCCATACAGACAGGCGGCTCCATTGTTATCCAGGCTGGTCAGCGCCAGGCTCCAATCGCCATTCCCATTGCATTGGGGATAGTGCATGACCGAAAACGGGTCATAGTTCGTCAGCGGCCGCCAGTTGTTGTCCTCGAAGCATTTTCCGGAATCCGGTCTCGTGTGCTCATGGCGGAATCCGAGGGTGTGCCCCAACTCGTGGCGCAGAATGCCGACCAGTTTCAGCTTGCCGCTCGGCTCCAGTTGAAATGAGCTGTCATCAATGAGCACGTTCCGCGAAGGTCGAGGGTCATTCGGGAAGAAGGCGCGCGCGAGATATTCCCCACCGACGTTGACGGGACGCACGTCGAACGCGACGTTCGGATTATTCTCGTCGCAATGCTCGTCCTGCGCGGCCAGATGGATAAACTCGATGTCCGCGACCGCCTTCCATGCGTCACCGGCCGCTTTCATATCTGCCACGGACTGGTTGTATCGGCCGCCGAAGGTCTTGCTCACACAGTAGGTGAGCCGCCGTTTTTCCACGCTGTTCCAGATGGTATCCAAGCCATCGACTTGATTCACGGTCAGTTTGGCCCTGACGGTTTTCGGGGTTGTCGGATCTTGTTTGATCTGCGTCTCGAAGAACTCCTGGAGCTGTTTCTTATTGAGGATGGGGGTATCCCCGTTCACGATATATTTTCCTCCCGGAAACGGCTCTCGATACACTTTGGCCTCGAACTCAGCAAACGTTTTGTTTTTCCACACCTCGCGCCGCGTTCTCGCGTTGTCTTCCAGCATCTCTTTTCCTTTGTCCGCAGACACTCGCTCGACGCTTACCGGTGTCGCGGGTGCACTCTGATGACCATTAGTAGAGGCGCAGGCCGTGACCCCCCACAGGAACACGAGCGCGCCGACCATGCGAATTGCAGTAGCGGCTTTGGTTTTCATAGTCCCTCCTCTTCTTGAATCATTGGCTTCTTCCCATCCAGTCCACCGTCGGTCGTCTATTCTCACCCTTGAGTGAGTTGGGTGAACCTCCGGCAATTCGGTTACCGCTCAGAGCACGGTTCAACGGCAAGATTCATCAACTCGACTCCCTTCATTAATTCGTGGATTCGTTCATACATGTCCCGGGCAGCGTCGCGATCGGTAAACTCCGCGCACAAGCGGCTTTCGCCTTCGAGGCCCAGACGGGTCTGTTTAAGGGTGACAATCTTCCCATTTTCCTTTGCTTCTTCGAGCAGGGCCCGCGCTTCTTTGAATGCCTCTCTCGCAGGTTGAGGCACCCCTCTCCCGCGAGAGAGCGTGTAGACGGCAAAGCTGGTCGTCAACGACTCGGGATGACTGTCGACCGGAGACGTTGAGTTCCCCTCGCTGACGAGACACGCTGTGACCAGGACGAAAATCAGGACAACCGTTTTTGATCGCATCAATGGTCCGACTGTCGGCATGGCGGCCACCTTTCTTTCCGAGCAGAGGTCATTCAGCAAAAGAAATGCCGAATCGCGACTGAAATGGGTTAAGGGCCTGAGGAGTCGTAACGTTAGGATTACGTTGCGTAGAACTGATTATGGACACTAATCGAATGAGGCCGGATTGGCAATCGAAACATGATGAGCACGTATCGGATTTGATACGGGCGTATCGGATTGGATAGAAAACCTGCTCGCGTTGGCTTCACTGGGTTCCATTGAGGACGTGGTCAGGATCGCGTCACGCTGGAGAAGAAGTTGAAGGCGCAAGGGTCAGAAGCGCGTCACGCTGGAGAAGTTGAAGTCGCGGATCTTCATCGCCGGCAGCTGCATCTTCCAGCCTTCATTGGAGACGGCATCGGCCGGAGCCGTGAAGGCTTCGACTTGACTCAAGGCGCGTAGCGGGCTGTCGTGCCAGCGGAAATTCATCACCGGTTCCGCAATGCGGCCGTCTTCGATCAGGAATGTGCCGTCTCGTGTCATGCCCGTCAAAGTCAGGTCGGTGGGATTGACCGAACGGATGTACCAGAAGTTCGTGACCAGAATTCCCCGTTCGGTAGTACGGATCAAATCGTCGATGGTGTCAGCCGCAAGCCCGAGACGGGCCGCCGATGACCCAGCGCCTGCGGCTTCAGCGCCAGCGGCTTCTTGAGCTGCGAGGTCTTGGCCGAACAGCGATGGGATCGCCGCGAGGTCTCGGCCGAGCAGCGTTCCAGATAGACATGGCGCATCGAGCGCCGAGGTCGGATAGACATGATGCTCCTGCGCGGTGAAGCGATCGTACCGAAGTTGCGTGAGCACGCCGTTCACGATCCAGAGCCGTTCATCGGCCGCGAGCCCTTCGCCGTTGAACCCGTTGCCGATCAGGCCTGGGTGATCCGGCCGGTTCTGGAGTGAGAGGCGCTGATCAATCACCAGGCGACCTAATTTGCCGGCAAAGGGACTGGTCCGCTTGTAAAACGATTTCGCGTCCAGCATCCACAACATCGGACCGACCAAGCCGGCCACCGCCGCAGGTTCCAGAATGACCGTGTAGCGGCCGGGCGGCAGCTCTTTCGGATTGACCGAGCGCGCGGCCCGGTCGATCGCCAGGCGCGCGCGCTCCGCGACCCCAAGCCGGTCGAGCGACCGATGGACATTGGCGGCCCATCCGCTTGAGTCACCGGCCATCGCGGTCAAACTAAAGCGCGCCTCGGTGCGCGGCTCATACGCACACAATCCGCTGTTGGCGGCGACGCCGATGGCCGAGAGCGACGTGGTGACGATGCCCGCGCCCGTCACACCCTTCGCCTTGCAGAGATCCACGACGTCAGCGGCGAGCGCCAGGCGATGTTTGGGCCCGGCGGTTGCCGTGTCACCCTGCATGGTGACAAGAGTCGCATACTCCTGCGGGGGCAGCGGCGGCATGTACTCCGGGTCCGCCGGCGAGAGCCGCGCGATCTCGGTGGCCCGCCGCACCGTGTCTCGGATCGTCTCGTCGCCGAAATCTGTGACCGTGGCCGTCCCATGCTGCTGCCCGAAGGCCACCGTCACCGCCAGCGACATGCGGCGCGTGGTGACGTTCTGCACGACCTGATTGTTGGCCACCCGCGTCGTGCCCGTGTTCGTGTCCTGTACCGCGATGAACGTGTGCTGACCAGTCGAGAGCGCCAGCACGCGATCGGCGAGGCGCCGAAAATGGTCGGGCGAGATGAGGCCATCGGCGCCGACGGACGGTCGCGGGTGGTCACTCCGTGGCGTGGTCATGTCCCGGCCGTTCCCCGTATGACACTGATGTTCCGGAATCGGGCGTGTGCGGCCGCATGGGTCATCCATCCCGATTGGCCGGGCTGCCCTTTACCACATGTGATAAATCCGTAGCGCCGGCGGTGGGACGCATCGGCCACTGCATCGCAGCTTCGCCAAAACTCGGGCGTGATGCCGTGATAGATGACATCGCGCAGCATGTGGGTGCGCTTGCCGTTCTCGATCAGCCAGAAGGCGTCGCCCCCGAACTGAAAGTTGTAGCGCCGCTGGTCAATGCTGAAGGAGCCGTGGCCTTCGATGTAAATCCCGCACCGGACGTCGGCGATCATGTCGTCGAGGCGCGAGGCGCCCGGCTCCATCCCGATGTTGGCGATGCGGACGATCGGGACGGACGCCCAACTGTCGGCCCGGTTCGATCCGCGCGATCGGAACTGCCCGATCTTCGGCGCCACCTCTCGGTTGGTGCAGTAGCCGACGAAGCGGCCTTCCCGAACAATGTCCCATCGCTGGCAATCGACGCCGTCGTCATCATAGCCCGTGGCGGCCAGCGTGCCCGGCTCGGTATTGTCGGCCACCAGACTAACAAGGGTCGACCCGTACTGGAACGTCCCGAGCTTGTCCGGGGTGAGAAAACTGGTGCCGGCATAGTTCGCTTCATATCCCAGCGCCCGATCCAGCTCGCTCGGGTGCCCGCACGATTCATGAATCGTCAAGGACAGGTGCTCGGGATCGAGGATCAGATCGTATTGACCGGCATCAACCTGCGGGGCTCGCACCTTCTCGACCGCTTCGGCCGCGATCCTTGGCGCCTCTCGAAGGAAGCGCGCGCTCTCGATCAACTCGTAGCCGGTTCTGAGATGCGGCGTGTCGAAGCCCCGCGAGGCAAAGCGGCCGTCCTGGACGGCGGTCGCTCCGAATGATCCATGAACGGCCAGGAGATCGAATTGAATCTTCGATCCCTCGGTTGACGCAAAGAGCTTTCGATCGCGGCGAGCCCAGAGGCTCGCGCTGCTTCGCGCAATGCCGGCCTGCCGGTGCAACATCTCCATCGTGTCGAGGAGCAGGCGTGTTTTCTCCTCGAGCGGTACGGTGAACGGATCGAGTCGGTGCGGCGTGACCACCGAGTCCGCATGCATCGGTTCCGGAGACAGGCGCACCGGCTCATCGGTGAGCCGGCGTGTTTCCTTGGCGATCTCTACGGCCAGATCGGTCACCCGTATGACTTCGCCCGCCGTCAGCACGGAGCTCGCCGCAAATCCCCACGCGCCCCGATACAGGACCCGGACGCCGAAGCCGCTGTCATGACTGTCGGAGATGCCGGCGATCCGCCGATCTTCCCCGCGCACGACCTGCGTCGTGCTGTCCAGAATGCGGAGGTCACCGTATTCCGCGCCGGCGGCGCGGACCCGCGCCAGCACGAGATCGGCCACTTCATCGCGGTCCACCATGCGCATGCTTCCTCTTATACCGCGTTCGGCAGTGGATTGCGATGTCCGATCGCAGCCCATCACAAACAGGTATGCGGTCCGTCATCTTGTAACACTCTTGTAACACTATTCGTGTCGTGCTACAGTCCCCGCCGGGTATGACATGAAGCTGATTGTCACTCCCAAAAACCTGGCGGCGGTTCTCACCATCATTGTGGTGGGGCTCATTCTCACCCATATCGGCACGCAGTACCTGAAATATATCAGCGGATATCGCGATTCCTTGGGCTTCTTGCGACTGTTTAATGTCGATCAGGAGCTCAGCATCCCCTCCTGGTATTCCTCCTCCACCCTCCTGTTGACTTCGATATTCCTGGTGTTCATCGGGCTTGCCAGAAAACGGGAAGGCGACCGTTACGCCCTTCACTGGCTGATGCTTTCGGCCATCTTCCTGTACCTCTCTCTGGATGAAGCCGCCATGATTCATGAAATGGCCATTTGGCCATTGCGCAAGCAGTTCCCACGCTACACCTCAGGCTATCTCTACTACGCATGGGTCATCCCAGGAGGCGCTGTTGTCCTCGTCCTGGCCGTGACGTATCTTCGTTTTCTTGCTCATCTTCCCGTCAAGACACGATATCTTTGCCTTCTTGCGGGAACGTTGTATGTTGGAGGAGCTCTGGGTATTGAACTGCTGGGCGGCAAATATAACACTCTCTATGGGATGGAAAATTTCACCTATTTCCTGATTGTGGCTGGGGAGGAAGGCATGGAGATGTTCGGAATAGTGGTCTTTCTCTACGCCCTGTCGTCCTACATGGCCTCAACGTCGATCGGCATACACATCATCATCATGCATGATTCTTTTCCCTCGAAAGACGCTCCGCCGCAGAGCCTCTCGTATCGCTCTGAACGGAGGGTAGCCCATGAGCGGAGATCGTCTCGGTTCCAACGTCAAGCCGGCAGCTAATGAAGCCTCTTCGGTCAAAACACCTCCCCTCGTCTAAGCTTTCCCTCGTCCGTCTGTGAATCTTCCCGCGATCCCACTTGACCCTGGTCCCGACTTCGCCCGATAGTGAAACGAGCGTGTGCCATTGCCGGGGGGTCAGAAGCTATGAATGCTTCGGAACTCATCGTCCGCTGTCTCGAACATGAAGGCGTGCAATGGCTCTTCGGCCTGCCGGGCGAAGAGACCTTGGAATTGACGGACGCTCTGCTGGACTCCCGCATTCGGATCATCACGACCCGCCATGAGCAGGGCGCCGCGTTTATGGCGGATGTCTACGGCCGTCTGACCGGCCAAGCCGGAGTCTGTTTTTCGACCTTGGGGCCGGGGGCCACGAATCTGCTGACAGGCGTGGCTGACGCCAACATGGACCACGCGCCCCTCGTCTGCCTCACCGGCCAGGCATCGCTGGACCGCATGCACAAGGAATCACATCAATTCATCGACGTCATGGCCATGTTCAAGCCGGTGACGAAGTGGCACGCACAGGTCACCACACCGGCGATCATCCCTGAGGCGGTTCGCAAGGCGTTCAAAGTCGCGCAAGCCGAGAAGCCGGGCGCCACCCATCTCGAACTGCCTGAAAACGTCGTCGGGTCCCGAATCGGCGACGCTGATGTGGACGCTCCGCTTCTCGTCCAGAGCCCGCCCCTACCGGAACCGCTCCACACGCAAGTGCAGCGAGCGATCGAGGTGATCGGCCGCGCCCGGCGGCCGCTGATCCTGGCCGGCAACGGCATCGTACGGCGTGGCGCGCACGAAGCGGTGCGGCGATTTGCCCGGACTTTGCGCATTCCCGTCGTGCACACGTTCATGGGCAAGGGAATTCTTCCCGATCGCGATTTGCTGTCGCTGTACACGATCGGGTTCCGATGGCGCGACTATTCCAATGTCACGATGGAGCAGGCAGACGCCGTCATTGCGGTGGGCTACGACTTTGTCGAGTACGCGCCGTGTTTCTGGAACCCGAACCGAGACAAGCGCATTGTGCATATCGATGCGGCGCCGGCGGAGGTGGACGCGCATTACATCGTCGAGGTCGGTGTGCTCGGCGATCCGGCCCTGTCCTTGGAGCAGATCGGCGCCGGCCTGGCGCCGTTCAACGAGCAATGGGCCAAACACGAGCGCGAACGGCTTATGGTCGGATTGGAGGAGGCGCCTCGCTCCAATGCGAGCGGTCCCTTGCGCCCTCAGGAGATCATTCATGGCCTGCGGGCGGTTTTGGGACCACTGGATTTGGTCATCTGCGATGTCGGCGCCCACAAGCTCTGGATGGCTCGGCTGTATCCGTGCGATCTTCCGAACACCTGCGTGATCTCGAACGGGTTTGCGGCTATGGGTATCGGCGTCCCAGGCGCCATCGCCGCCAAGCTGGCCTTTCCCGAGCGAAAGGTCGTCGCGGTGACCGGCGACGGCGG
>JBOHOS010000375.1:0-1216 GCA_050731295.1 Nitrospiraceae bacterium
GGACAGGGGTTTGCGCGGCACGACAACGTCATTGAAACCCGCGAGATGACAATCTTCGTCGAAGACGATGCGCGGTGTATTCGCGTCTTCGATAAAGCGCGCGGTGTGGGGTTATTGAAAATGTGTGGAGAGGACCTTAATCAAGCGACCAAGCGATTGCGAATTGAACGCCAAGACATGCAGAACGTCTACGGCGTGGGCAATCTGTTTGTCGACGGCAAGACGGCCGACGGTGATTGGACCGATCGGCACTGGAACGGCCGCAACCACGGAAATTTCCGGTTCGGTTTTTTCGTGACCGATGACGGGGTGGGCTCCGACAATTTTTACGGCGGAGGGCCGAGTGTGTCACAATTCCCAATCATCTACGCCTTGGGACCCAAGCTCCCCGACGGCACGTTCCAGAATTATGGATTGTTCTTGGATCAGGTCTACCGGATGAGCTGGGATTTTCATGACAGTACGAACTGGTACGCGAGAACCTGGGGAGATCAGCTTCGCTGGTTCGTCATGACGGGGCCGAACCTCAAAGACCTGCGCGGCGACTTTATGGAACTGGCTGGTCGCCCCCCGGTTCCGCCGCGCCACGCGTTCGGGCTGTGGATTTCCGAGTTCGGGTATGACAACTGGAATGAGGTCAAAGAGGACCTCGACTCGCTGAAAGCCAATCGTTTTCCCGTCGACGGTGTCGCCTTAGACCTGCAATGGTTCGGCGGGCGTTTTGATTCGAACGAACAGGACGCCAACTGCGAGCCGGATCGCATGGGTACGCTTCGGTTTAATTTAAATAACTTCCCCTCGCCTGAAACGGAAATTCGGAAGTTCCTCAACGAGTACGGCGTACGGTTCATGACCATTGAGGAACCACTCATTGATAACCGCCTCCCTGAGCACAGCGAACTGTGGAACCGGAGATTTCTAGCCCGAGTCAGCGACGTCGAGCCGGTCACCGTCACGAGAGACTTTCGCCACGAAGGCGGCGACAACAACTGCGTCTGGTGGGGGCGGGGCGGACTGATGGACTGGACCAATCCCGAGGCGAGAGAGTTTTGGCACCAGCAAAAGCGCCTGAATCTCGCTTTGATGGGCATCACCAGTCACTGGCTGGACCTGGGCGAGCCGGAAATGTACTATCAGGACGCTCTGTATCATGGCTTTCCGGAACTCGGCAAGAACCGGCATGGTGACATCCATAATGTGTATAACCTGTTTTGGG
>JBOHOS010000376.1:0-3339 GCA_050731295.1 Nitrospiraceae bacterium
GCATACGGTTGGGCCAGCATCGAGAAGAGGATCGGCGCCTCCGGTCGAATCGGTTTGACGGCGCGCTTCCCGATCGCTTCATCCGGGTTCGCCACCACGTCTTGCGGCGCGCCGGAAAATTTCACACGCGTCATGGTCACGTCTTCGGCCGCGATGGTCTCATCCGGCCTGATCATGCGTGTGGCGGTCACGACCTCGCCGATCGCCGCCACATCGGCAAACACTCTCACGGTCTCCGCCTGTTTCCCCTTCACAAATAATGCGAGATCAAACCCTCGTCGGCCATATCCGGCATCGAGCGAATTGGAGATAATCCGACCCTCCAAAGACCCGGATGGGATCATTACCGATTCCGTCGGATCGAGGATCGTCACCTGGATTTCCGTGACCTTGGTGTTTCGATGATTCTCGAGATGACGACGAATCATGGTTTGCATTCGCTCGACCGTGACCTCCTGCAGGCGCGCCCGACCATCCGCCTTCACCGAACCGACGTGACCAGCCGGGCCTTGAACGCCGGCCCACGCCGCTGCCGTTGCCACGAAGACACTGATCGCGACAGCCACGCCCCTCATGAATGCTGATCTCATGCCTTCCTCGCGGTTTGCAGCAAGCTCATCGTCGTAAGTTATTGGCGATGCCCATCATGTCGTCCGACGTCTGAATCGCTTTTGAATTAATCTCGTAGCTGCGCTGGGCAATGATCATATTGACCATTTCTTCGGCCAGGTTGACGTTTGAGCTTTCGAGAAACCCTTGCTGGATCGTGCCGAAGCCGGTGGAAAATCCCGCCACACCTTGAATCGGCGGCCCGGAAGCAAAACTATCGAGGAAGAGATTGTTTCCAAACGCCACCAGGGCCGACGGATTGTCGAATCGCGTCAACTGAATTTGGCCGACCTGCGAGGCCTGCGTGACGCCGGGAAGCAGCACCGAGACCGTCCCATCCTGCCCGATGTCGACCTTCAACGCGCCCGAGGGAATGGTAATGACGGGGTTGAGCAGGTCTCCATCGCCAGTCACCAAGTTCCCGACATTGTCTCGTTTGAATGACCCGTTACGGGTATACATAATCGTTCCGTCCGGACGAGAGACCTGAAAGAATCCCGTTCCGTCGATGGCGACGTCCAGTTCATTCCCTGTTTGCCGGAGATTCCCTTGAATCCATTCCTTGGCCACGGTGACCGGTCGAACGCCCGCTCCGACCTGCACACCCACCGGGAAAATTCCCACATTGGAGGCATTAGTGCCCGGCAGTCGTTGAACCTGGTAGAGCAAATCGGCAAATTCGGCTCGACTGCGTTTGAAGGAACTCGTGTTCACGTTGGCCAAATTATGCGCGATCGTATCGACATTCAATTGCTGCGCGGTCATTCCCGTGGCAGCTGTCCACATGGCTCGAATCATCATGTCCTCCTGAGCGCTCGACCCTTCCCCGAAAGGTCAAGCCCGTTCCGACAACCCTGCCTTACCCGACGCGGCCGAGATCTTCGACGGCCCGCTCCGTCATCCGGTCGAATGTCTGGATGAGCTTCTGGGCCGCTTCGTACGTGCGCATCCCTTGCATCATCTTGACCATTTCGGAGATGGCATTCACATTCGATTCTTCGATATGACCCGACTGCACGGTCGCATCCTTGCTCAGTTTCGGATTGACGCCGACAAAGAGGCCGTCCTGAATTTTCTGAAGCTGCTGGTCGGGGAAATCCATCACTTTAATGGCGCCGATTTCCTCGTTGTTCACATAGACCTTCCCTTGCGGGCTGATCTGAAGATTGCCCTCGCGAACCCGCAGCTCGCCGCGCGTTCCCATGACCGGATGCCCCAGCTCAGTCACAAGCCGGCGCTGCCCGTCCAGATGAAAGATCCCGTTTCGCGTGTACCGAAGTCCTTGCGGAGTGCTGACTTCAAAGAACCCGCTTCCTTGAATGGCGAGATCCAACGGGTTTCCTGTCATTCGAAGGCGGCCCGGCTCGAACCCTGTCCTCAGGTCACGTGCCGTCACGAAGACCCGCTCGGCCGGTCCACCCCATGTCGGAGACATCGGGTCCAACACGCTTGCCGGATGAATCGGCGGCGCAAGAAGACCGCCGGATCGCGCAAACAGCGATCGAAACAAGGCGGCGTCCTGCTTGAATCCGGCCGTATTCACGTTCGCCACGTTGTTGGCAAAGAGCTGAATCTGCCGTTCCTGCGCCAGCGCGCCGGAGAGGATCGGGTAGATGCCTCTGTTCATCAGTGCCCCCTTTCAGCCTTTCACTGCATCGTTCACATGAGCAACGGACGTGCCATTGATTCGGTTGATCGTCCGCTGCAAACAGACCGATAACACAGCGGTTCCGCAACATTCAGGAGACCTTGAGCGATAACGGTTCTTTATCGGTCGGCATTCCTTGCTGGAGAGGGAAGATTTTGCCGGGTTCTCGATCGGTTCGCCCCTTCGGGCCTCCGTCTCTTGTCACGAAACCTGCCCATGACCTAGTGCACTCCCTGCAATCTCGATTTGAGAAACAGGACGGCCTTCGTGTGAATTTGACAGACGCGGGATTCCGTGACGTTCAAAATGCGGCCGATTTCCTTCATCGTGAGTTCCTCATAATAATAGAGAGTGAGCACCAGTCGCTCTTTCTCCGCCAATTGCTGGATGGCCTTGCTGAGCAGCCGGCGGACATCGCCGGCGATCACGGTGGACAGCGGGTCCGGATGCTCCGTATCAATCAGCATACTGAGGATTCTGTGCTCATCAGCCTCTTGCGCGCCCACATCGTCGAGGCTGATCATCACCGCCCCTTGCGCCCGACTGAGAAAGTCCGCCAGTTCTTCGACCGGCTGTTTCAATGCGGCGGCAAGTTCGTCCTCGGTGGGTGGCCGTCCATATCGATTCAACAGTTGCCTCTGCGTTTTCTGCAAAAGATCGATCCGCTCATGCACCGATCTGGGGACCCAATCCATGGACCGGATCTCATCGAGCATGGCGCCACGGATGCGAAACTCCGCATACGTCTTGAATTTCGCCGCCCGCGTGGGGTCGTATTTTCCTAACGCGTCCATCAATCCCATGATGCCGACCGAGATCAAATCATCCGCATCAAGGTGGGCGGGCAGCCGATAGGCCAGGCGATGAGCCATGCATTTAATGACCGGCGCAAACTCGCGAATGATACGTTCACGCTCGTCGTCACGATATCCCGCATCATCAGCGGCCTGCTGACGGGCCACGTGGGTCATAGCCCCTCCTTTCTCTCCATGGAATACCGTCTGTCAGCCTTTGGCGGCGAGGTGTTGCCAGAAGAACTGAACCGTCCCTTTCGGGAGCTGTGAGGTCTCCCACCGGCACAC
>JBOHOS010000377.1:0-6850 GCA_050731295.1 Nitrospiraceae bacterium
CTGCGACAGCGTGAGCTGCTGGATCATGGGGTACGAACGGGCGCGCGAACATCTGGCGTCCCGACTGGGAATCAATATGGGAGAAACCACGGCGGACGGACGGTTTACGCTACTGCCGATCGTCTGCCTAGGGGCGTGTGATCGGGCGCCGGTCATGATGGTGGGGGAGGACCTTCACGAGGGCCTCACGCCGGAACGGATCGACGATGTGCTCGATGCCTATGAGTAAAAGGTCACCAGACAAAAATTGAAACCCACGTGGTCATTTTCTCCCCTTAACTTTTTCCTTTTTACTTTGTGATCGATGGAACAACCGCTCACCAAGAACATCAAGCCGAATGCCGAACCGTTGAATGCCGCCGAATATGAGAAGACCGGCGGCTATGAATCGGTGCGCATGGCGCTCCGAACACTCAGCCCTCAGGACGTTCAGACGCTCGTCACCGACAGCACCCTTCGCGGGCGCGGCGGGGCCGGCTTCCCGACGGGGAAGAAGTGGAGCTTTGTGCCGATGGGCCCCGATGCGCCGCGCCCCAAATATCTGGTTGTCAATGCCGACGAAATGGAGCCCGGCGCCTTCAAAGATCGGCTACTCCTGGAAGGCGATCCCCACCAGATGATCGAAAGCATGATCGTGGCCGGGTATGCCATCGAAGCAGAAATTGGCTACATCTTTTTGCGCTGGGAGTACACGCTCGCGGCCACGCGCCTTCGAAGAGCCATCGCCGAGGCTCGCGCGCACGGGCACCTCGGCCGAAACATCCTTGGATCGGACTTCAGCTTCGATATCCACCTCCATACGAGCGCCGGACGATACATCTGTGGAGAAGAAACGGCGCTGTTGAACTCCCTGGAGGGAAAGCGCGCCATTCCCCGCGCGAAGCCGCCGTACCCGCAAGTCTCCGGCCTGTGGGGGAAGCCGACAGTCGTGCAGAACGTGGAGACGCTGTACAACATCCCGCACATCATCATTCACGGGGCGGAGTGGTACCGGCGCCTGAGCCGCGGGCAGGACGGCGGCACCAAGGTCTACGGGGTCAGCGGCAAGGTGAATCGGCCCGGCGCGTGGGAGCTGCCGATGGGAACGCCGATCCGCGAAATTCTGGAGCAGCATGCGGGTGGAATGCGAGACGGCGTGAAATTTCGAGCCCTCATACCCGGCGGCGCCTCGACCGCGTTTCTCCTCGACGAACATCTCGATCTGCCCATGGATTTTGACTCGCTCACGAAGGCCGGCAGCCGGATGGGCACCGGCACGATGATCATCGTCGATGATGCGACCTGCCCCGTCGGCCTGCTGGCGAACCTCGAGCATTTCTTCGCCCAAGAGTCTTGCGGCTGGTGCACGCCGTGCCGGGAAGGATTGCCGTGGACCAAGCAGATCCTCCGGGCGATCGAGGAAGGCGACGGACGGCCGGACGATCTGGAGCATCTGGAGATGCATGTTCAGTTTCTCGGATTCGGCAATACGTTCTGCGCGCTCGCTCCGGGAGCGATGGATCCTTTAAGCAGCGGCTTAAAATATTTCCGCGACGACTTCATGCGGCACATTCGCGAAAAGCGCTGCCCCTGGAGAAAATAAGATTTGGTGATTTGGTGATCTGTTGATTGAACGACGGAAAAATCAGCAAATCGCCAGATCACCAAATCTAAATTAAGTCATGGCCACCGTCTACATCGAGAGCAAGCCTTACCAAGTGAACGAGCACCATAACTTGCTCGGGGCAAGCTTGTCCCTCGGATTCAACCTACCTTATTTCTGTTGGCATCCCGCGATGGGATCGGTGGGAGCCTGCCGACAGTGCGCGGTCAAGCAGTTCAAAGATGAGCGCGACACGAAAGGCCGTTTGGTCATGGCGTGCATGACGCCGGCGACCGACGGGACGCGGATCTCGATCGACGATGCCGAGGCAAAAGCGTTCCGCGCGACGATCATCGAATGGCTGATGACCAACCATCCTCATGATTGTCCGGTCTGCGACGAGGGCGGCGAATGCCATCTCCAGGATATGACGGTGATGACCCAGCACGCCTATCGCCGCTACCGCTTCAAGAAACGCACGTTCCGGAACCAGTATCTCGGGCCGTTCATCAAACACGACATGAACCGCTGCATCGAGTGCTACCGTTGCGTGCGCTTCTATCGTGACTATGCAGGTGGCCGGGATTTCGACGTCTTCGGCATTCACAACACGGTGTATTTCGGCCGTCACGAGGATGGCATTCTCGAAAACGAATTCAGCGGCAACCTCATCGAGGTCTGCCCGACCGGCGTCTTCAACGACAACACGCTCCTTCACCATTACAGCAGGAAATGGGATCTGCAGACCGCGCCCTCGATCTGCGTCCACTGCAGCGTCGGGTGCAATACGACACCCGGCGAGCGCTATGGCGTGCTCCGGCGCATCGCGAACCGCTATCACAGCCGGATCAACGGCTACTTTCTCTGTGATCGGGGGCGCTTCTCTTATGAGTTCGTCAACCAACCGAGCCGGATTCGGCGGCCTCGCCTGCGACACGATCGCCGCGAGGCTGGCGGCGTCGCGGACAAGGCCTTGGCCCTGCAGTCCGTTGCCTCATGGATGAGCGGGAGCAATCGGGTCATCGGCATCGGCTCGTCCCGCGCTTCGCTGGAGGCGAATTTCGCGCTCCGCACACTCGTTGGTCCGGGCCGCTTTCATCTGGGCGTGAGTCCCCTGGAAGCCGGACTGCTCTCATTGGTGTTGGAAATCATGAGAACAGGCGGCGTGCCGATGGCGTCGGTCGAAGAGATCGAACAGGCCGATGCCGTCCTCGTACTCGGCGAAGATGTTCTGAATACCGCGCCTCGCGCAGCTTTGGCGATGCTGCAATCGCTTCGACGGCAGCCGATGGAGGACATTTCCGACGGTCTTCACATCCCCCGGTGGCACGATGCCGCGGTTCGGACGGCGATTCACGGACGGCAAAGTCCGCTGTTTATCGCCGGGCATCGCCGGACTTGGCTCAACGACTTCGCCACCGAGAGTTACCAGGCCGTACCGGACGAGAGCGCGCGCCTTGGCTTTGCCGTTGCGCATGACCTCGACCCCGGCGCTCCGGCCGTCGACGGCTTGAGCGAGGACGTGCGTCACCTGTCTCGGCGCATCGCCGCTGCCTTGACAAGCGCGAAGCGGCCGGTCATTCTCTCAGGCACCGGCTCGCTCAGTGAAGCCGTCATCCGCTCAGTCGCACAAGCGGCCTCCGCGCTCAGCAAGACCAACCCTGCCGCAAAGCTCTACTACAGCCTTCCGGAAAGCAACAGCCTGGGCCTGGCGCTGATGGGCGGTAAAGGGCTCGATGAGGCTTTCCGATCGGTACGAGACGGAACCGCCGATGCCGTCGTCGTCCTCGAGAACGATCTGTACCGGCATGCCGACCGTCACGCGGTGGACGACTTTCTGCACACGGCGCGGCATGTGATCGTCCTTGATCACTGTGCGCAGCCGATCGCCGAGAGGGCCGATGCGGTGCTCCCGGCGGGAACATTTGCGGAAGCGGACGGCACGCTCGTCAACAATGAAGGCCGCGCGCAGCGCTTCTATCAAGTCTTCATGCCGCGGGACGGCGACATCCAGGAAAGCTGGCGATGGCTCCGCGATCTGGCGATGGTGACGGCGCCCCAGTCCGCCATGGCGAGTTGGAAGAATGTCGATGACGTAATCGCAGCCCTCGCCGGCTCGTTTCCCTCTTTCCGTCTTCTTGTCGATATGGCGCCACCGGCAGGATTCAGAATCGAGGGCATGAAGATTCCGCGGCAACCGAAGGCCTACAGCGGCCGCACGGCGATGTACGCCGACATCACGGTTCACGAGCCGAAGCCGCCGGAAGATCCGGATTCCCCACTGGCTTTTTCGATGGAAGGCTACCGCGGCCGGACCCCTCCTCCGATCATCCCTCAGTTTTGGGCGCCCGGCTGGAATTCGAACCAAGCGCTCAACAAGTTCCCGAGCGAAGTCGGCGGAGCCTTGCGAGAGGAAACGCCCGGCGCGCGGTTGATAGAAGGTGGCGAGCCGCCATCCCGATCGTACGTCACGGCGATCCCTGGCCCCTTCGGCCCGCGCGCCGGAGAATGGCTCCTGCTTCCATTGCATCAGATCTTCGGGAGCGACGAACTGGGAAGCCGAGCGCCCGCCATCGTAGAGCGGATGCCGCAGCCGTACGTCGCGCTGAATCCCGGCGATGCGATCCGCGTCGGGCTGCAATCCGAGCAGGAAGCCGACGTCACCGCGGGGACGAACGTCTATCGCCTCCCGATCCGTCTCGATCCATCGATCCCGCAAGGCACCGCGGGTCTGCCCCTCCTCCCGTCTCTCATGGGCATCGCGTTGCCCGCCTGGGCCACGATCACGGGAGGACCGCATGAGTGACGAGCTCCGCATCATGCTGGTCATCGTCGGGGTGCTGGCGATCGTATTGACCTTCAGCGCCTTGCTGATCTGGATGGAGCGCCGGCTGTTGGGTTTGTGGCAGGAGCGGTACGGCCCCAACCGGGTCGGTCCTTTCGGCATTCTCCAAGTGGCCGCCGACATGATTAAGATCTTTACCAAGGAAGACTGGATTCCTCCGTTCGCCGATAAGCCGATTTTCGTCATCGCGCCGGCCATCGTGATCATCACGACACTCATGTCCTTCGCGGTCGTGCCGTTCAGCCCGGGAGCCATTGTCGCGGATCTCAACATTGCGCTCTTGTTCTTTTTGGCCATGTCCTCGCTCGCCGCATACAGCGTCGTCCTGGCCGGCTGGGCCTCAAACAGCAAGTACGCTTTGCTGGGCGGACTCCGCGCCACCGCCCAAATGCTGAGCTATGAAGTCTTCATGGGACTGTCGGCCATGGGAGTGGTCGTGCTGGCCGGCTCCTTCAGTCTCCGCGAGATCGTCGAGGCGCAGCGAGAGATGTGGTTCGTCGTCCCGCAGATGCTCGGCTTGGTGATCTTCCTGATCGCCGGGCTTGCCGAAACGCACCGGCTGCCGTTCGATATTCCCGAAGCCGATGCGGAACTGGTCGCCGGTTTTCATGTCGAATATTCCGGGATGAAATTCGGCATGTTTTTCGTGGGCGAGTACTTGGGCGTGATTTTGATCTCGGCGATGATCGTCGTCCTGTTCTTCGGCGGCTGGCACGGACCGTGGCTGCCGCCGATCGTGTGGTTTGCGCTGAAGACTCTCTTCTTTATCAGTCTGATCTTCTTGATGCGGGCCACGCTGCCGCGACTCCGCTTCGATCAATTCATGGCTCTGGGATGGAAAGTCGCCCTGCCCGTCGCCCTGGTCAATTTGATGGCGACCGGCGCATGGGTCTTAGCAATGCAAAATTAAAAATGCAAAATCGAAGCGCCTTAATTTTTAATTTTGAATTTTACATTTGACATGATGCTTAAGCTGTTACAGGGGCTCTGGATCGTGTTCCGGCGCATCTTTCGGCGGCCGGTCACCGTTCAGTATCCCGACGAGAAGCCCTACCTGCCGCCTCGCTGGCGCGGCCGGATCATCCTGTCGCGGGACCCCGACGGCAAGGAGCGATGCGTCGCCTGCTACTTGTGCGCGGTCGCCTGTCCGGTCGATTGCATCGCACTGCAGGCGACGGAAGACCCGACCGAACATGACCGCCGCTATCCGGCATTCTTTCGCATCAACTTTTCGCGCTGCATTTACTGCGGCTACTGCGAAGAAGCCTGCCCGACCTACGCGATCCAGCTCATTCCGGACTTTGAACAGAGCGAGTACCGGCGGCAGAGCATGGTCTATGAGAAGGAAGACCTCTTGATCAGCGGCACGGGTAAGTATCCCGGATACAACTTCTATCGAATCTCCGGCGTCAAGATCGGAGACAAGGATAAGGGCGAGGCCGAGAACGAGGCGCCGCCGGTGGACGTGCGGAGCTTGCTCCCATGAACGCAGCATGCTCCGCAATGAAAAATTCAAAATGAACAATTCCAAAAACACCGCCACAATTTTGCATTCTTAATTTTGCTTTTTGCATTCGTATGGAAGTCACGTTCTATATCGCGGCGACGGTGGCGATACTGGCCACGCTGATGGTGATCACGCGCTTGAACGCCGTGCATGCGCTGCTCTATCTCGTGGTCTCGCTGCTGGCGGTCGCCATGGTCTTTTTTATCCTTGGCGCGCCGTTCGTGGCGGCGCTGGAAATCATCATTTACGCCGGCGCCATCATGGTGCTGTTCGTATTTGTGGTGATGATGCTGAATTTGGGACCGGCGACGATCGAGCAGGAGCGTCGATGGATCACGCCGGGCATGTGGGCCGGTCCATCCGTCTTGTCGCTCATCCTGCTCGGCCAACTGCTCTACCTGCTTTCCTCCTCTGAGGTGGGACAGCCTCCGGAGATTGCCGTGGTGGGCCCGAAAGAGGTGAGCCGTATACTCTTCGGTCCCTACCTGCTCGGAGTGGAGTTGGCCTCCCTGCTGCTCCTCCCGGGGCTCGTGGGCGCCTATCATCTCGGGCGCCGAACCCGAACGGATGAAAGGGAGTCGTCATGACGACGTCTGCATTGCTCCTGGCGGGCATCCTGTTCGTACTGGGCCTGGTCGGGCTGCTGGTCCGCCGAAACATTATCTTTATGTTGATGTCAGTGGAAATCATGCTGAACGCGGCGGGGTTGGCCTTTATCGCAGCCGGCGCCCGCTGGGCCCAGGCAGACGGGCAGATTATGTTCCTGTTCATTCTGACACTCGCGGCGGCCGAAGTGTCGGTCGCCCTGGCCCTGGTGCTGCAACTCTACAACCGGTTCAACACGCTGGACTCGGATGCGGCCAGCCTCATGCGGGGCTAACCCTCCGGGAAGGAGCGCGTCTCGGCGCGCTTGGGG
>JBOHOS010000378.1:0-1460 GCA_050731295.1 Nitrospiraceae bacterium
CTACACTACCAATAGCGGCGTGCTGAAACAACCGGATAAGCATGAGTCGACTTACGAGGTGAGCCTCAAATCGCCCTCCGGTTCGATTCCTTTCAAAGACACGAGATAATCACCGCGGTGCCGATGCCACAACACGATCTGTCCGGAACGGCTGAGACGATCGACCGCTAAAAAGAACTGCGCCCAGTTCACTTCGGGCAACGAGTCGGCCATCTGGTCCAATGTCTGAGATCCTTGCTCTTGCAACCGTCCGACAATCCACTCATCCACTGAAGGTTGTTCCTGTACTGCTGCCGAATTCCAAAGTCGGTCTTCAGTAGAAGCTGACATGGTCGACCTCCTTTTTTTTGGGACCGTGACCGGAACGGGACTGATAAGATGCTTTAGTGTCCCGAAGCAGGTAATGTTTAGTATAGCGCGGCGCCTCTATAATATCGGTTGAAGGCCTTATTTTCTGTAGGCTGGCATCGGACGTCATGTATTTAACGGCTGGCCAAGCTATATATTGGGCAGACCGGCACACGGCCCACTATTCATTGATCTCATCTTTCATCAGGCATGCGCTTCTTGAAGCGGGTGTGGCTCGGATCGCGCGTCGGCTGCCTCCTTGGCCGCCTTTTCTATTTCCGCGTTGACTTCGCCGCCAAGCAGCAACACCGCGCCGGTCAGATAAAACCAGAGCATCAGGACAATCACGCCCGCGATCGATCCATACGCGGCATTATAGTTGCCGAAGTTCTCGACGTAGACCTTAAACCCCAGAGAGACAGCCAGCCACATGACGACGGCAAACAGCGAGCCGGGCGTCACCCAACGCCAGTCCTGCGTCACATTTGGTGAAACGTAATACATCACCGCTACTGCGAACAGCATCAGGGCGACCACCACGGGCCATTGGAGAATGACCCACGCCAGGGTGAACAACCAGCCCAGCCCGATCCAATCGGCGATCCACGATCCGATGTGTTCGCCGTACAGAACGAGCGTGAGCGAGACGATGATAAATCCAGCCAAGCCCAGGGTCATCGCAATCGCCACCAACCGCATTTTCCAGAGCGGACGCGTCTCGGGCGCGTTGTAGACGGCATTGAGGGACTCCATGATGGCCGTCACTCCGCTGGAGGACGCCCACAACGCGCCGAGCAGACCCAAGGATAAAATATCGCCGCCGCTTCCCCTGACGACCTGCTGAAGATACTTTTCCACCAATGAGAGCGCATCATCCGGTAACATGGTTCGCAGATATCCCGTGAGCTCGGGCATGATGGATTCGATCGGAAACAGGCCGATGAGCGCGGTTAGAAACAATAGGGCAGGAAAGAGCGCCAGCAGGAAATAGTAGGCCAGTTGCGCCGACCGCCCGAGAATTTCATCTTTTTGAATTTCGTGCCACACGCGGCGAACCAATTCCTTCAGTGAAAGCCCGCCGAGCTTCCACGGATTACGCGTCGGCGATCCGC
>JBOHOS010000379.1:0-7002 GCA_050731295.1 Nitrospiraceae bacterium
CCGCATCGGCCGCCGCGGCCGGAGAAGTCCGAAGGCGGCCGGCCGCTGGTGATCAAGTCCGAGTTCAATCCGAAAGGCGACCAGCCGCATGCGATCGCCGACCTGGTGGACGGCGTCAAGCGCCACGACCGCACCCAGGTGCTGCTCGGTGTCACCGGGTCGGGCAAGACCTTCACGATGGCGAACCTGATCGAGCGCGTCCAGACGCCGACGCTGGTGCTGGTTCATAACAAGACGTTGGCCGGCCAGCTCTATCATGAGTTCAAGAACTTCTTCCCACACAATGCCGTGGAGTATTTCGTCAGCTATTACGACTACTATCAGCCGGAAGCGTACATTCCCTCCAGCGATACCTACATCGCGAAAGACGCGTTGATCAATGATGCGATCGATCAGATGCGCCACTCCGCGACGCGAGCTCTCTTCGAACGCAACGACATTATTATCGTCGCGTCGGTCTCGTGCATCTACGGCCTGGGCTCGCCGGAGGTGTACCACGGCATGTTGCTGTACCTGGAAGAGGGGATGGAGATCCGGCGCGAGCAGATCCTGTCCAAGCTCGTGGAGATTCAGTACGCGCGCAACGACACCGATTTTCACCGCGGCACGTTCCGCGCGCGCGGCGATGTGATTGAGATCTTTCCGGCCGCTAACGATGCCATTTCGGTGCGCATCGAACTGTTCGGCGATACGGTGGATGCCATCCATGAGATTGATCCGCTGACGGGGAAGTCGGTCGCCCGGCTGCCCAAGGTGCCGATCTATCCGAACTCCCACTATCTCATCGCGCCCGACCGGTATGAACGCGCGTTGACCGGCATCGAGGAGGAACTGGACGCGCGCATCGCGCACTTCAAGCAGCAGGGTCAATTACTGGAAGCGCAGCGGATCGAGCAGCGAACGCGATTCGATCTGGAGATGATTCGCGCGATGGGGTATTGCCATGGAATTGAAAATTACTCCCGCCATCTCAGCGGGCGACAAGCCGGCGAGCCGCCGCCCACCCTGCTGGACTATTTCCCGAAAGATTTCTTGCTCATCGCCGATGAGTCCCACGCAAGCATTCCCCAGGTGCAGGGGATGTATGAGGGCGACCGCTCGCGCAAGAAAAGTCTGGTGGAGTACGGCTTTCGCCTGCCGTCCGCGTTCGATAATCGGCCGCTGGCGTTTGCCGAATTCGAACGGTTCATCAATCAGATCATCTACGTGTCCGCCACACCGGGTCCTTATGAGTTAAAGCACGGGGGGACGCATGTCGTCGAGCAGATCATCCGGCCGACCGGCCTCATGGACCCGGTGATCGAGGTCCGTCCGGCGCGCGGGCAGGTGGATCACCTGTTGGGCGAAGTGCGGGCAGTCGTGCGCCAGGGCGGGCGCGTGCTGATCACGACGCTGACCAAGCGAATGGCGGAAGATTTGACGGAGTACTATCACGATCTCGGCATCAAGGTCCGGTACCTGCACTCCGATATTAAAACGTTGGAGCGCGCCGAGATTGTCAGGGATCTCCGCCGCGGCGTGTTCGACGTCCTGGTCGGGATCAATCTCTTGCGGGAAGGCTTGGATATTCCCGAGGTCACGCTCGTCGCGATTCTCGATGCCGACAAGGAAGGCTACCTTCGCTCGCATCGCTCGCTCATTCAAACCGCCGGCCGCGCGGCGCGGAACATCGATGGACGGGTGATGTTCTACGGCGATGCAGTCACGGAGTCCATGCGCCTCGCCATTGACGAGACGGCTCGCCGCCGCCGCCTGCAAGGGGATTACAATACGGCGCAAGGCATCACGCCCGAGAGCGTGAAGAAGAGCATCGGGACCTTGGAGTACCAGGTTGCCGAGGCGGATTATGTAACGGTCGGATTAGCGGCTGAGGCAGAGATGCGGTACGCCGGTCCTGAAGATCTCGATGCGACGATCCATAAATTAGAGGCCGAGATGAAAGGCGCGGCGAAACTGCTCGAATTTGAGCGCGCGGCTCAACTGCGCGATCATATTCGGGCTCTGAAGCTGAAGGAGCTGGAAGTGAGTTCGAAGTCCTAGATTTGTTTCTAGGCTTGCTTGTAGAGGTAGACGCCGAGGAAAATTCCGAGAAACGTCAGCAAGTTCATTTTCACGACAAAACCGAACGTGATTTTGACAAGCACGAGATCGACGGTGAGAGGCGGGTTGATGCCGGGCGTGAGCGCCGTCGAAAAAACATTCTGAATGGTGCCCTTCGGCGCCATGACCTGTAAAATCTCACCGAGAATTCCGCCCAGCAATCCTCCCAGAAGGATAAACATCAGCAGAAGCCATGGCGATTTCCGCATACGCTATTTCACCCGCCCTACCCCGAGCACGCCGAGACGTGCTCCTTTCCCAAGCTCACCCGCCCCAGGCGCGCCCCTTCCCGAATTCACCCGCCCACCCCGAACTGACCAAAACCAGTTCCTTACCCAGAGGCCGCGCCGCTTCCCAAGTTCACCCGCCGGCTCCAGGTGTCATTTCACTCGCGTTGCACCCACTCCGCCAGGCGCGCACTGGCCCCGCGGGCAAAGTGCGGCGCAACATAGCGAAAGCTAGGTAGAAAGTCAAGGCAAGGCGGCGCATGGCGCGGCAAAAACACCGGTCACTGTTCTGATTCTGTTTCTCTGTTTCGATTCCGCGCGATCCCTCCAGGAAGGTCGTCATTTCTGTCGGGTCGACGATAAACCACCCGCTGTCCGTAGAGCTGTTTGCTTGACTTCACGGTGTCCCTTGTTTACACTGCACGATGCTCTTTTGTAAGGTTTTTCTAGGCATTCGGAGACTTCCCCGTGCTGGATTCCCTCAGCGAGAAATTTGAAAAGATCCTCAAGAAACTCCGCGGGCAAGGGGTCCTCACCGAACAAAATATCGCGGAGGCCTTGAAAGAAGTCCGTCTCGCGCTTCTCGAAGCCGATGTCAACTATAAGATCGTCAGGGATTTCCTGGAGCGGGTGCGGCAGCGGGCAATCGGGCAGGAGGTGCTGCAGAGCCTGACGCCTGGTCATCAGGTTGTCAAGGTGGTCTGGGAAGAGCTGTGCGAGCTGATGGGCCGCGGTCAGACCGGCCTGAACTTGTCCTCCCTTCCTCCTACCGTCATGATGTTGGTGGGGCTGCAGGGCGCCGGGAAAACCACGACCTGCGGCAAACTGGCAAGGCTATTTAAAAATCAAGGTAAACGGGTTCTTCTCGTCGCGGCCGATCCCAGGCGCCCGGCTGCGGCGGAACAGTTGTCGAGTCTTGGCAAAGACCTGGACATTCCCGTGTATCGGGCGGAGCATCCCGGTTCGTCCCGAGCCGACGTCGTCCGGACCTGCGCGGATGGTGTGGAACGGGGGCGAGACCAGGGGCACAACCTGGTGATTCTGGATACCGGCGGTCGTTTGCACGTGGATGACGAATTGATGGGCGAGTTGGTGGACGTCAAACAGGCTGTTCAGCCGCACGAAGTCTTGCTGGTGGCAGACGCCATGACCGGGCAAGATGCCGTGACCATGGCGGAACGTTTCCACGAGCGGGTGGGCTTGACCGGAATTATCTTGACGAAGGTGGAAGGCGATGCCCGAGGGGGCGCCGTCCTGTCGATCCGGGCCGCTACCGGCAAACCGGTCAAATTTATCGGCGTGGGCGAGAAGCTCGATGCATTGGAAGTGTTCCATCCCGATCGCATGGCGTCGCGGATTCTCGGCATGGGGGACGTCCTCTCGCTGATCGAAAAGGCGCAGCAGAGCTTTTCGCGCGAACAGGCCGAAGCCGTCCAAAAGAAACTGACCTCCAATACCTTGACGCTGGAAGATTTTCGAGAGCAGATCGGACAGGTCAATCGTTTGGGGTCGCTGGATCAATTGCTGGGCATGCTGCCGGGTGGGCAACGCCTGAAAGAGATGGCAGGCGGCGGCGTGCCCGAGCAGGAGATCAAGCGGGTCGCCGCGATCATTGACTCGATGACGCCTCGCGAGCGCCGCGACCATACGATCATCAACGGGAGCCGAAAGAAGCGCATCGCTCGCGGCAGCGGGACCAACGTGCAAGAGGTCAATCGGCTGATCAAGCAATTCTTGTCAGCCAGAAAGATGATGAAGACATTGACGGCCATGGGCGGAAAGCGGCAGTTGGGGAAAGCATTGCGGGCACATTAACTGGACAGGGTAGAGAGATAGGGATAGGGGGAAGAGTGAACTCCTGCTATCTCTGTAGCCTTTGCCCCGTTCTTCTTACGACAAGGAAGGAGTGATCACGTGGCGGTTCATCTGAGATTGACACGAGCGGGACGACATAAGCGGCCGTTTTATCGCGTGGTGGCGGCCGATTCGCGAAAGCCGAGAGACGGGCGGTATCTCGAGGTGTTGGGGACCTATGATCCCTTGAAAAATCCTCCGGTCGCGGAGCTCAAGCAGGAGCGGGTGCTGGATTGGCTGAGTAAAGGCGCGCAACCGTCGGTCACCGTCCGAACGGTGCTTCGCCGATCCGGTGTTCTGAAGCAATTCGAAAGTGCTCGAACCGCCAACAAGCCGGCGTAAAGGACGATGATCGCCGGCGCGGCTGAACTGGTCACGGTTGGAAAAATCGTTAAACCCTTCGGGGTGCGAGGAGACGTTCGCGTTCTCCCTCTTAGCGATGTGCCCGGACGGTTCCAGACTTTGGGGCAAGTCACATTAGTCGCATTATCAGGACACACGCTTGTGACCATGGTGACTCGCGTTCGCGAAGATCGAGGCGGCTATGTCATCGGAGTGGAGGCCTTGACGACTCCGGAGGAAGCCGCCGCCTTCAGAGGCGGGTGGATCAAGATCCCGGAAGATCGAGTTCCACCTTTGCCGGCTGGTCAGTATTATGAGTTTCAGTTGATCGGGATGGCGGTGTCGGACGAGACCGGACGGACCCTGGGCACATTGGACGAGATCCTCCACACCGGCAGCAATCCGGTCTTTGTCGTGCGTGGGAACGGCCGGGAAGTGCTCGTGCCGGGTACGCGAGAGGTGATCGCGTCGGTGAATATGGATGAGCGGACCATGACGATACGGCTGCTTGATGGATTAGTGAATGATGACCATGCGCTGTGACATTCTCACGCTGTTTCCCGACATGGTCGAGCCCGTGCTCGGCCGGAGCATGCTCAAGCGCGCCCAAGAGAAGGGCCTGGTCGAGATCCGTGTTCATAATATTCGTGACTACACGATGGATCGCCATCGGATCGCGGATGATACCCCGTACGGGGGCGGAGCCGGCATGGTCATGAAGGCCGAGCCGGTGTTTCGCGCCATTGACACCCTGTGCGAGGGTTCTCGCGAGTCATTGAACCCATCGGATCTTCGCATCGTCCTCCCGTCGCCGCAAGGCTGTCCCTTCACGCAAGGATTGGCCGAGGAGTTCACGAATGAGCGCCGACGACTCGTGTTTCTCTGCGGGCACTATGAGGGTTTCGACGAGCGCATTCGAGCGGGACTGAAGGCGGAAGAAGTGTCGATCGGGGACTACGTGCTCACGGGCGGTGAACTGCCGGCTCTCGTGATGATCGACGCGGCGGTGCGGCTGATTCCCGGCGTGCTGGGGGATCCCGACTCGGCTCGGCAAGATTCGTTCGCCGATGCCCTGTTGGATTATCCCCATTATACGCGGCCGCCGGACGTACGCGGGCTCTCCGTTCCGTCCGTGCTGTTGTCAGGCAATCACGAGGCGATCAGAACGTGGCGCCGCAAGGAGGCGCTCCGCAACACCTATCTCAAGCGTCCGGATCTTCTGACAGACCGGCTCCTCAGTGAAGAAGATAGACGGTTGTTGGATGACATTGTTCGTGAAGTGAAAGAGCAGACGTCTGTATTGTGCGGGGAGGAGGGGTACTGACATGAATCGTTTAGAGCGAATCCAACGATCGTTGACGAAAAAGACGCCGCCGAAGTTTGAAATCGGGGATACGGTTCGGGTTCACGTGAAAGTCGTCGAAGGAGAAAAGGAGCGCATTCAAGTCTTTGAAGGGCTTGTGATCAGCCGCAAAGGCGGGCGTAACAGTGAGACCTTTGCCGTGCGTAAGGTGTCCTATGGCGTCGGCGTAGAGCGAATTTTTCCCGTCCATTCGCCGATTGTCACGAAGGTCGATGTCGTCCGGCAGGGGAAAGTGCGTCGCGCGAAACTCTACTATCTCCGGGAGAAGAAGGGCAAAATGGCGAAGGTCAGCGAACGGGAATTTTCTCCCGAGAGGGCGCAAGCGCAATCCGCTCGCAAGTCCAAACCTGTGGAACCTGCGGCGGCGGAAGCGGTTCCGGCCGGTACCTAGTCGGATGAAGGTTCAGAGTGAGACGAAGGTGAGGAGTCTTTTCGGCTCGTCAGCCTTTACCTCAACCTCAGCTTGTGGGAGCCGTGGAGCCGACCGACTTCTTTGAAGCGGAAGCCCGGACGCGCGGATACCAATTTGTGGCCGGTCTTGACGAGGCCGGTCGTGGGCCGCTCGCCGGCCCTGTCGTCGCAGCGGTGGTGGTTCTCCCGCGCCGGTGTTGGCTTCCCGGGCTCAATGATTCCAAGCAGGTTGCCGCGCCTGAACGTGAACGGCTCTACGCTGAGATTTCCAAGCGCGCCTTGGCCGTGGGGGTTGGATGTGCCAGTGAGCGGGAGATCGAGACCCTGAATATCGTTCAGGCGACCCGCCTGGCCATGAGCCGGGCCATCCAGGCGCTTCCCCAATCCCCGGATTTTCTCCTGATCGATGCCTTGACCCTTCCGTCCGTCCGTCTGCCGCAACGGCCCATCATCAAAGGCGATGGGTTCTCCGTCTCGATTGCCGCGGCCTCCATCATGGCTAAGGTCAGTCGCGATCGCCTGATGTGCGACTATCATCGGCGCTATCCTCACTACAACTTCCGGTCCCACAAAGGATACGCGACGCCCGAGCATCTGCGGCTTCTCGCCAGGCATGGCCCCTGTGACATTCACCGGCAAACGTTCCGTCCCGTGCTCGACACGCAGGAAGCCGACGAGTGGGAGATGCTGGTGTGAGTCTGATCA
>JBOHOS010000380.1:0-7793 GCA_050731295.1 Nitrospiraceae bacterium
GTCAAAGTCCTCAACGTTGCCTTGGGAAAGAGCCGGTCCCAGCCGGCTCTGGGGCTGGGCGGGTGAAAACATCGCTACGCCTGCGGCTTTGACTTCGCCTGCGACCGCGTTCGGGAAGGGGCGCGTCTTGGCGCGCCTGGGGTGGGCGGGTGTTATAGGCGACCTTTTGAGCAGCTTGCAAGTCTGCTACTTCCTATTCTTTCACCGTAATCGTCATCTCGATGGGCTGTAACGGATTGTCGCGCTCGTCTCGCTCCAGCGCGACGATCTTGTCGGCGACCTCTATCCCTCTGATCACTTCTCCGAATACGGTATAGCGGCGATCCAGCCCGCTCGCATCCACGACACAAATAAAGAATTGAGAGCCGCTGTCGGTAAAGTCCCGCGTGCTGTTGCTTTCGCGAGGCAATTTGGCCATCGAAATGGCGCCCCGCTTGTGGGGACGATCGTTCGGTTCCGGCGGCAGTCCGAACCCCGGCCCGCCTGTCCCGTGCAGCGATCGATCCGGGGTCTTGCTCAAGGGATCGCCGCCTTGAATCATGAATCCCGGGATCACACGGTGGAAGGCCGTGCCGTCATAAAATCCCATTTTGGCGAGATTCAGGAAATTTTCGACGTGCCTGGGCGCGTCTTCGGGATAGAACTTGAGCAGCATGTCTCCGAATTTCGTGGAGATCACCGCGCGCGGGTTCTTTTTCTCAAACTTGATGACCATAGATCGAGAATCTACCAGGGATGAGTCACGCTTCGCAACTTATCGCACCGTTCCTACCAGCCCATCGCCCGGTTTGATGCGAACCCACATGAGGCCGCCGATCAATGCAATAATCGCTGCGGCGGCCAGCGCGGCGGGCCATCCGAAATGCTCGGCCAACCATGGCGTCAGGGTCGGGGACAGGCTTCCGCCCAAATTCGCGCCCGTATTCATGAGCCCCGACAATGCGCCGGCATGCGCTTTTGACAGATCCACAGTGGAGGCCCAATAGGCGCCCACCGTGAAATAGAGCCAGCCGGCCCCTAACGATAAAAGCGAAATAGCCAACCAGGGAACCTCCGAGAAGGCGCCGACGACGATCGACAACGAGGCGAGCAACATTCCGATCATGCCCACCGAGGCTCGTCCGATATTGACCCCCCGCTTCGCCGTGAGCCGATCCGTCACCCATCCGCCGAGCGGACAAAACACGGTGATTGCCACAAACGGGCTGGAGGCGAAAAAGGCGCCTCGGAATATAGTGAATCCGACGACGTCCACGAGATAAAGATAAAACCAGAAGAGATAGAAGGCGGCGATATAGCCCAGGCAGCTATAGCTCAGCACCAACCACCAAATGGTCGGGGTGCGGGCAAATCCTTTCCACGGAGGAGACGTGATCGCCGCGGCCAAATCGGGGGAACCGCCACTGGGAGTGCCTTCGATCAGCGCGACCTCTGCGGCGTTCGTGTGAGGATGGTCTGACGGACGATCGGTCGCATACCAGTACCAGATGGCCGCGATCAACAAGCCGAGTGCGGAGGCGGCGTAAAACGCCGTTTGCCACCCGAAGTTCACCATGATCCACGCCGTGATCGGAGGGGTCATGGCCGATCCGATGCCGATGCCTCCGATCGCGATCCCGATCCCCACGCCGCGCTCGTGAGGCGCCAGCCAATTGGCGACGGTGCGATTGAAGTTCGGCAGCGCCGCCGCCTCGCCGACCCCGACGAGGAACCGAACCAGCATTAAGGCGCCCAAGATACCGACCAGCGCGGTGATAGGCAGAACGGGCGCCACGGCGGTGAGCGCCGTGAAGAGCGACCACCAGATTACGGCCAATGTCAACACTCGTCGCGCTCCCCAGTTGTCTCCAAGCCAGCCTCCGGGAATCTGGCAGATGGCATAGCCGAACACGAACGCAGAGAAAACCTGGCCCATCTGGACGTCCGTGAGACCAAGGGCCGGCATCATCTGGCGGGCGGTTACTGAAATGTTCACGCGGTCGATGTACGTGACGACGCTGATCAAAAAGAGCAGCGCCGCCATGCGCCAGCGTATCCGTGTGGGGGCAGATTGTGACTTTCGATGGACCAAGAACGCTCACCTTCTCGCGGTTCTGGCTCGTCGGATGTGCGTGCTTGCGCTGAGCGCGGGTAGGTCTATCAAATTCATCCCTGGGACACAAGCGGAAAGGCAATCGACAAAGGACGGGCGCGGCTCATCGCCCCGTTCGAAAGGAGGAGAGCGTTCTTCTTCCGCCGAATTGTCGATTCGCGATCAGAACGGTACAAGGGGCTTACAACGTCTGCTCTGACAGAGGCTCAACCCAACAGCGAAAGGCACGGGCGTGGCAATCAGGGACCAGTGGCGGCGATTCTCTTACCCTCTCCAACGCCGATTAAGCAAACCCACAACAAATCTCAATCCCGAAACGAGCGAATGGCTCCGGTGCCTGGCCTGCACCGAATCGCCCGACGTCATCTGGCCGGTTTTCGGCCTACAAGGGCTTTCAGAGGGGCAGGATCCCTCGTCGCCGCGACGAGGACATCGTTGAAGTCTTAATGTCACACGAACGCAAGAGATAAGAATGGAGGGGCTACTTTGTGCCCAAAGTAGAACAGTCTCACCTCCCGTAGACTGTCCCCTCCGCCAATCTCTCCCGACCTCAGACATACGTCAGCGCTCGCACCTCTTCATTTTTCTTATGCCTACCCGCCGAATATTCAGGCATTCCCTTGCTTGATGTTCCAGTGAAGAGTACTATCCAGGGCGTTTTCTCTAGGAGAAGTGATTTAGGAGAAGTTATCAGGCTGGAGACAGGATCGTCTCCGCTCACAGCCAGCAGTTCTTGTGCAGCCCCTGTCTTATTACGCCTGTCCGCTGACTCCCGATTCCGGCCAGAGCACAAAGTAGATCTTGAAGATTGGCTTTGCTGGCGGAGCCTGAGCGTCTCGCAATCGTACAAAAAAGAGGAGGGTAGTCATGGCTGCAGTTGATTACTTCCTAAAGATTGACGGCATCGAGGGCGAGAGCCTCGATGAGAAACACAAGGGTGAAATCGATGTCCTGTCCTGGTCGTGGGGCGAGAGCCAAGGAGGTTCTACTGCGGGCGGTGGCAGTGGCGCCGGCCGCGTGTCGATGCAAGATGTTCGTTTTGAAATGGGGGTCAGCAAAGCCAGTCCCAAATTCATGCTTGCCTGCGCCAGAGGTGAGCATTTGAAGAAGGCTGTGCTGACGTGCCGGAAAGCAGGAGCAGGTCAGCATGAGTTTCTGAAAATTGCCCTGTCCGATGTTCTTATCTCTTCCTATCAGACAGCCAGTTCAATGCAAACCGGTTCTCCTATAGCAGATCAGGTCTCTCTCAGCTTTGCTCAGATTATGTTCGAGTACATCGAGCAGAAGGCGGATGGCACGGTCGGGGGAACGGTCAGAGCCGGATGGGATGTCAAAGCCAACAAAGTCATGTAGTGCATCGCACAGTGAGGGGAGGATTGCTGAGCCTTACGGATTGCCTAACGATGGACGAGCGAATGCGCTCCCCCTGTACTATAAATGCCAGCCAGCGCTTAGAGTCTCTTCAAAGTTTCCTGCTCTCCTGATCGATGAACTTCACTTCCTGCGATGGCCGCAGGTCGGCCTTCAGCATCTTTTTCATCTGCTCCAGGGCCGCGCGGTTGTCTTCCTGATCCACTGACACGACGCAATCGCACGGAACAAACAGTTCAAAGTCCCGCATGTAGGCGTCGTTTGCTGTGACGAGAACGCAGCTATTGCCGGCCACGCCCGTCACGATCAAACGCCGGGCTTTGAGGAACTTCAGCAAGAGCTCCAGCGGAGTCGAAAAGAAACCGGAGTGCTTGGGCTTCAGCACAAAATAATCGTCATCGTCCGGGCACAGCAATTCGACGATGTCCTTCCCCCGGCGATTCTCTTTGAGACAATGCGCAATAAGCCGGTTGAAATCGTATTGCCATCTGCCGAAATTGTCATTCACGTAGATGACCGGCACCTTGGCCTCTTTTGCACGACGCTTCAGTCCGGCAATGCGCTTCGCGGCTTCAAAAGCCGAGGGCAGCATCATCTCCGCTCCTGGGAATGTAAACTCATTGATCATATCGATGATCAGTAAGCACGTGCACGCTTCATCTGGAACATTGCTATGCAGGTCGTCTTCCGCAGTATCAGTTGACATAGACTATCCTCGGATTCGGGTCGTTACTAGTCTTGAAGTTTGCGATGCACGAGGCGAAGGTCATCGACAAAGCGGCGATATTCCTCTTGCTGTTGTTCTCTCTCCGGATGCCGGAGAATAGAGGATGGGTGAATGGTGATGAAGGTTTCAGGCGCCAAGTCGGTCTTGTAGAATTTCCCGCGTTCGTCGCCGAGACGTATGGACCTGCGCAGGACCGATTGCGCTGCCGTCACGCCCAGGCAGACGAGTATCTTCGGACGAATCAAATCGACTTCGGCGGCGAGCCAGGGTCGGCAGGCAGCCATCTCGACGGCCGATGGCCGTTTGTGTTTTCGGCGTTTACCTTGTGGCTCCCATTTAAAATGTTTGACGGCATTGGTGACGTAGGCCTGTCCGCGCGCGATCCCGACCTCTTCCAATGCCTTATCCAATATCCGTCCCGCCGGCCCCACGAACGGATGGCCTTGCAGATCTTCCTGGCCGCCGGGCTGCTCACCGACGAACACGATGCCGGCTTTCGCAGGTCCTTCGCCGAACACGGTTTGCGTAGCACGTTGATACAGATCGCACCCCGTGCATGAGGTCGCGGCTTCTCGAAGGGCTGGGAAACTCCGAGCCGCGGGAATAAATTCCGCTGCGGACCTTGGCCGGACCGTCGCTGGTTTTCGCGCCATGCTTCAACATATCATGGGGGATGGATCTGTGGTGTCGGAAGAAGACCGGTATCGGGTGTCAGCATGTTGCAGCTCTTGAACGGTCAATGTCACCGTGCCGAAGTTCTCTTCAATGGTTCCATGGAGAAGATACGGCCGATCGGGAACGAGCAAATGGCAGAACCGGCGGTAGGCATCCGGAAAGATCGTGGCATCGTACAGGGCGGTCGTATCTTCGAACGTGACAAATTCCATCGGTTCTCCGTCCTTCGTCTCCACCGACTTTTCCGTGATCAGCCATCCGATCATCGTGACCCGTCGGCCTATATGTCGGGCCATGTCACACCCGTCGATATACCGCACGCCACGAAGATGAGCGCGATAGAGTTCGAGGGGATGGCAGGTCCAGACGAATCCGAGTGTCTCCGCCTCCTGCGCCAATTGCCGTTGTTTCGAGTAGTCATCCGGAATCGGGAGCGGCCGGCCTGACTCGCAGAATGTAGGAAGCTCAGCCATCTCGCGTGGGCGGGCCTGCATTCCCCGGCTCGCGTACAGCCGCCATAATAGGGCCGGTCGTGTCAGCTCGCCCGCCAACGAGTCGCAACAGCCGGCTCGGATTAACGCGCGAGTCTGCGCCTGTTCCTGGCGAACTCGCGTCAAGAAATCCTGAAAGGATCGGAAAGGTCCATGCTGCTCGCGGTCGTCGGTAATCCGCTTGACGAGCGAGCGGGAGAGGGTCTTCACTTGCATCAGCCCGATGCGAAGCGTCTTTTCTCGTCCAATATAAGCCCAATCGCTGGCATTCACGTCTGGAGGCAAGATCGCCAGGCCCATTCGACGAGCTTCGGACATATACGCGAAAGTCGAATAGAAGCCGCCTTGATTGCTGATGACCGCCGCCATGAATTCAGCCGGATGGTGAGTGCGAAGATACGCGCACTTGAACGAGACCTGCGCATAGCTGGCTGAATGCGGCTTGCAGAAGCTGTAGCCGGCAAAGCTCATGATCATTTTCCATAGGATGTCAATGACGTGGCGCGAGGCGCTATTGGCCGCGGCGCCTTTGTAGAACTGCGTGCAATAATCACGAAGCTGGCGCTCCTTATGTTTCTTGCTCAACACTTTTCGCAATTGATCCGCATCAGTGACCGAAAACCCGGCCAGCTCTATGGCTATCTTCGTGACATCTTCCTGATACGTCATGATGCCATGGGTCTCTTCCAGGACATGCTCTGCTATGGGATGTAAGGGATCGTGGGTTCCTCCTTGCGCGCGCCGAATGAATTCTTGAATGAAGGGGTTGGTAGCCGGTCGGACCAGAGAAGAGACCATGACGAGGTATTCGAACACATCGGCCTGGGCTCGGCGGTCCGGCGGCATCCCACCCCACAATTTTTTCAACAACAATCGTGTGGCCGGAGACTCAATGTAAAAGCAGCCGATGGTATCACCGCGCCGAATGAGGTCTTGGGTCGCAGGATCATCGAGAGGACTCCACACTGCATAGTCCAACTGACGGCCGGTATGGCGGCGGATGGCTGCCAGCGCATCGCGGATGACGGCGAGTGAACGATTGCCGAGAAGGTCGATCTTCACCAAGCCGGCCTCCTCAGCTTGATCCTTTTCCCACTGGATCACGGGTACGCCTTTGGCCGCGATTTCTACGGGTGCATAGCGCCGGATTTCATCAGGCACAATGACGACGCCTCCACAATGAACGGAGAGATGTCGGAAATGGCCGTGAACCTGGACGGCGGCTCTGATGATCTCGGGCCATGGCGCGTTGAGACGGAGTGCCTGACTGATTCGCGCCGCCCACGTCTGAGAAGTCGGCGTCTCTTCAAACCAAAGAAAATCTTTTTGGAGGAGAATCCGAGCGGAGATACGGGCGATCTCTTCGGCGGGTATCCCATAGACCTTTGCCACCTCGCGCAGGGCCCCTCGTAGCTCAACAGTATTCTGATTGGCCACCATGGCAGCTTTCTGTTCGCCATACTTTTGGAAGACCCATTCCAGAATTGTGTCCCGCTCATCCCAAGGGAAATCAATGTCGATATCCGGCGGATCTTGTCGTCCTGAATTCAAAAACCGTTCAAAAAAGAGATGGTGTTTGATCGGATCGATGTGCGTGATTTCCAAGCAATACGACACAATGGACGCTGCGACTGAGCCTCGCCCGCAGGTCCGAGGCGCTTGCCGCACGATGTCCTCCACCACGAGAAAGTAATCAGCGAACCCTTTCTCTCCAATGACGGCGAGCTCATCCTCGATACGCTTTTTGACGATGGGAGCAAGTTCGCCGTAGCGTTTGCAGGCTCCCTCATACGTTTTCATTTGAAGCAGCTCAAACGCCTCTTTATTTGAAAGTTCGCGAAATGCCGGGAAGATCGTGTCCTTGAAATTCCAGTCGGTGTGGCAGGCCTCTGCAATGCGGCACGTATTCTCCAATGCCTCGGGAACATGCGGATACTGTCGCTCCAATATGGAGGGCGGCATGAGCCAATGGGTCGTGGCGCAGCACGCGTGCTGCGGGAGCCGAGACAGTGTCGTGTTCAGCGCGATAGCGCGCAGGAGACGATGGACGGCAAACTCTTCTCGATGCACAAAATGAACGCGATTGGTGGCCACCGGTGGAAGGCCTGAGCGGCGGCTAAAGGTCAAGGCCTGATACATCTTCGGTCCGGGCGTGAGCTCGACGTAGAGATCGTGCGGTGATGCTTTGGCCCACGCCGTAAGGGCCTTCTCATCATCGGAAAGAATGATCAATCCGTTTCGGTATCGGCTGACGGTTTGAATATAATCGAACGAGGTGTCGCAATGCCGTGCCGAGAGGAGACGGCAGAGATTCGCGTAGCCTTCCGGAGTTTTCGTCAACAGCACCGCACGATGCTCGGGAAGGGGCGCGTCATGCGGGAAAAGCGCCTGTCTTGGCAGGCTCGGGCCACGGGAAGAAGGCGCGCCTTGGCGCGCC
>JBOHOS010000381.1:0-2233 GCA_050731295.1 Nitrospiraceae bacterium
CCCACCGTGGCGGTCAGGCCGCGAGACGGATCATCCTGAAGATGACCGCCTCGGGACTTGGCGAATCGTCCGATGCCGGCAGGCCTGAACCGGTTGCGCTCATCCAAGACGAAATAGCCATACTCCTCGCCGAACGCCGAGAGCAGCACATTGATGTAGTCTGCTGTAAATTCGTTGACGGGCAGAAAGTACGTGGTGCCGGGCAAGTTTGCCGACCATTTGTTGAACGGGGGCACGATCGGTTGCTGCCTCGGCACATCGCACCGCCGGTCCGCGATCCGAACTCGGCTTGTTTCGTAGAGATCGACCAGGCGATTGTTCTTCGCCGCTTCGAACAAGCCCGGGATCTCGGCCGGCATAAAATCCTGCGGGCGTTTGAGCATCCACACCCCCGCATCGTTGATGACGAACACAATCACGTAATGCAACGCGTGGCCGCTAGCCACGGTGCGACCGATGAAGCGAATCATGATATTGCCGCCACCCGCCTCAGGCACATCGCCCGTGTCGTACGGCAGTTCTGCGAGCGCATAGCCGGTGATGCCGCACGCCGCAAAGGCCAGGGCCGCTTCCTCTTCTCTCGTCAGTGCTTGAGCTCGGTGCCGGCTGTGATAGGCCAGCGGCCCGCCATTGAGCACCATGCCCTTGCCGAACCGGCGCGACCGACGTTCCTTCAGCGCGGCCAGCAACGGGTAGCCTGCCACACGCTCAAGCCACGCTGAAGATGGAAGATTAGCCGGTGAAGACATACGCCATCCTTTCCGCTGACTTCCTTACGAGCGGGTCGAGGGTTTGGTTTTACGGACGAAGATGACTCCAACAAATTGTTTTCAACGGAAGTCCGTTCACGCGCAGGCTTTAGGAGTTGGTGGGTGATAATCGGCGTCATCCCCACGCCTTCCGCCCGCGCTTCTGCAATTTGGTCCACAGATCGTGAAACGCCGCCCGGGAGGCACGACCATGTGCCCGCAGACGTTCCACAATCAACCCGGCGGCGAATACGGCTCGCTTCCCTCCGGCGCGGCTGATCAGCCGGCGCAGTCGATCCTCCGCCACCACGGCATCCTGATGCTGACCCAGGATTTGCTGCAACGTCTTCGCCCGCTCGATAAATCGCGTGGCGGGCCGGCCGACGGCAACTTCAGCGAGTTCGGCCGCATAACGCGCGCGCCGAACCTTGATTCTAACCGCATGCAGCTCTGAGTCAGGCGGGTCCGGCACTAAGGCTTGGACGGTTTGGCGTAGCTTCTTGAATTCCCCCGCGGCAAGATCTCGGAGCGAGAGCGTGGACGGCACGGTCTCCGGCGCGTCGGCGGCTGCCCGAAGACGGTCGAGAAGCTGTAGATAACGATCGCTCCGGAGGCCGCCCAGCATGGCAGCCCGGGCCTCGGCACGCTCGGCTTCCAGCGATACGAGCAGTCGTTCGAATGCGCGACGTTCAAGAGGGTCGAGAGCGGCGCTCTCATTATGGAAGCGGTGAAGCAGGACATCCAGATCGCGCACCCGCCCGAGCGCTTCTCCCAGCCAGGCCAGCTCGGCGCGGAGCCCGTCAGCCCATTCGGCAACCAGCATGGCCTTCGCCGCTCGCAGGATCGCGCGAAGGCGTCGAGTCGATACGCGCATCTGATGGAGATCTTCGGGATCGACACCGAGTCGCGTGACGGGGTCGTGCGCCAGGATAGCCTCGACTTCCGCGGCAAATTTCGCTTTCAGATGGTCGATGGTTGGAGCCGCCGGAGGCATGGCCGGTTGCCTGGGGGGAATCTCGAGGCCGATGGCACGAAAGATGGCCGGCTGTTCATCGCCGTCGACGGCTCCGGCAGAGCGAAGGACGGTCTCAATCCGGCTGAGCGCCGATTCGTCGGCGTCAATCGGTTCAATGGTCAGTTCTGAAAAACGGCGAACGACGCGCCGACCGTCGAGTTGAGTGATCGTATCAAATACGATCGTGGCGAGCGTGCGTTCCCCGTCGCTGACCTGGATGCCCGTTCGCCGCGTCCGAAATTTGAACATCGGCGCCAACTCGTCTCCGCGTAGGTGAGCAAACAGCGCATCGCGGATGGTGGATGGCGGGTGCAACGAACGCTCGGCGCACGGCATCACGGGACGCGCCGGGTGTCCGAACAACACGAGATCCCACCGCGTCTCTTTGCCGGCTCTCCGTCGGCACAGGGCGATCCGATGGCGAGCCAACCGATGTTCGGTCGTATCGTAGTAGGTCGAAGTGAAGGTT
>JBOHOS010000382.1:0-2068 GCA_050731295.1 Nitrospiraceae bacterium
CTCCAGTGTTAGACGTTCGGGCTGTTAGCGAAAGAATTCGTTATGCCGTTGAATCTTCCCCAGTGAAAATTGAAGAGCTGTCCAGCGCAATAACGGTTACCATAAGCGTTGGAGGTACAACCTTTAATCCCGTTAGTGATCATGGAGGGCTGGACATCGCGATGGCCGGGGCAGATAGAAATCTTTACAAAGCAAAACAGTTAGGGCGTAATCGCGTCTTTGCGTAGCTTCGCATTTCCTATCGGCTTCTGGGCATTAGCGACAGAAACTGTCCCAAATAAATTCTTTTCCGGTCCGCTCGTACCTGCTAAAGGTTGCTCTTCTCCCGCCACTTGGTTTCGTGCCGAAAGTGGCCTTGTGAAAAATAATCAAACCGCACTTCATCACATGGGATCGACTGGCTCCATTCGTCGCTTCGTCTCGTTAACCTCGACTCAGTCCACGGCGCCCGGCACTGATCCCGGATTCCGCAGTTGGTCCTCTCTGATGTAGAATAGTTGGCCAACTTTTCTTCTACGTACAGGAGGTTAGCATGCGAGCCCGTCGCCCACCGGCTTCACAGCTCTACCCGCATATCCGCTTCGCATTTACGGACCATCCGATCACCGTCTGGGCCGGCGCCATTCTGCTGCGGCTGTACTGGGAGCTGATCGGGTTGCGGGCGTTGCTACGCCCGCTCCTAGTCCCTTACGCAAAGACCTCCAACAATCAGATTCCAGCCGTAGACGTGCTGCTGGCCTGGTGGTAGGGGCTTACGCTGGGGGTCGAACGCTTCGAACACTTCACGCGCTATCGCGACGATCCTTTGCTCCTCCGCATGCTCGGCCTCTCGCGATTCCCCTCGCCGGATACGCTGCGGCGCTTCTTCCAAGGGTTCACCTACCGGCGGAGCACCGAAGTCTCCGAGGCCCTGATGCGCGTCTCGCTGAGCGCGATGCGGCCGATTCTGCTGGGACATACCCTGGATCTGGGTTCGACCGTGTTCTGTCGGTAGGGGGAGCATGGGGCAGTCTGAAGGGGCATAATCCGGGCAAGCACGGCCGCCCCTCGATCATCCCTTGGTGGCCTGGCGCGAGTTTCTCGCCCCAGCCCTGACCATGCTGCCGGCGGGGCATCGGATTGGGGTGGTGCAGGCCGACGCGGGGTTCATCGTGACGTCGTTCCTGGAGGCGTTGGAAGCTCGGGACTTGCCGTACAGCATCGTGGCCCGGCTGACGCCCCTCGTGCGCAAGCTGGTCGTGCACCGGATTGCGGAGGCGGACTGGTGGATAGGGGCCGGGCAGCAACGCACGCGCGCCGCCCGATGGCGGGGCGCGACTCCCGAGTGGCATGATCCCTGCCAACCGGGAGGCCACACGGAAAGCCTGCGGCGTACGTATGGCGAAGTTGCAGGGGAAGAGCTGGGCACCGCCCCGGTCGAACGGTCAGCAGTGAACGTGGGAACCGACCGACGGCTCCCTCCGAGGGCGTGTCTCGCCCGAGGAGAGGAAGGCTCGCGGACAGCAGATAGCCGCAGGTCGGGGCGGAGTCTCCGTAGTAGTCGGAGGACGGGAAAGCCGGCCACAGGGCGAAGGGAGACAGCAAGCTGGCAGCGGAGAGATGGAAGGTCAGAAGGACGATGGTGAAGACCGTCGCGTCGTGGCCGACGCCGCAGGAGGCAACGGCCCGGGTACTGAAGATCCAAACGAAGCTGCACCGATGGGCAACCAACGATCGGAGGCATCGGTTCGACGACTTGTTCAATCTGGTGTGTGACCCGGCCGTGCTGGTGGTGGCATGGCACCGGGTGCGGACCAACAAAGGCGCTCGCTCAGCAGGCATCGACGGGCAAACCGCCCGAGCCATCACCGGCGAGCGTGGAGAGGAGGGGTTCCTGGCGAAATGGCGCGCGGACGTGAAGACGCGGACGTTTCGTCCACTCCCCGTACGGGAACGACGGATTCCCAAGCCCGGCACCGCAAAATGGCGCCGGCTCGGCATCCCCACCGTGCGGGATCGGGTAGTCCAAGCGGCGCTGAAGTTGGTGCTCGAACCACTCTTCGAGGCGGATTTCCTGCCATGTTCGTAT
>JBOHOS010000383.1:0-1447 GCA_050731295.1 Nitrospiraceae bacterium
CAGCATGGACTGCTTCAAAATGGAATCTACTTCTCTCAGAAAGTGCCTGTTTTTTAGCACAATATTCTTTCTCTCCCATTGCGACCCTTTCGGGGTAAAGAGCGACAAACAGTCAATGAAAAACCACGCTCCTACTCCACGATTGCCCCAGTTTACCAACTCCTGCCTGATGCACTGAAGCCCAACGCTCTGGCAGAACCGCTCAAACAGCTTGGCGCTCATGCTTCTTCCCCGACTGTGGGTATTTAGCCATAGTCCCCTTTTCAGCGCCATCTCGCTGATTCGCCACAAGAGACGCTTATTGTTCAGGTATTCGATGGGCGGCATCCAGGCATACTCGTTCAGATTGGAATGATGAATGAACCCTACACCATTTGGCGTCAGTTTCTTGACCAATTCATGCGTATATGCCTTCATCGTGTCCGCCTCGATATGTACCAGCGAGTCGAAACTGAACACAAAATCAACTGAGTGATCTGGCACCATCGCCAACGATTTGCCGTCATTGACGTGAAACGTGGCATGGGACACCTCAGCGAATCGCTCTCTACAAATGTTCACGCACTGTTGCGAATAGTCCACGGCGATCAACTTCTTACACTGGCCCATCAAGAACTGCGTCCACCGCCCTGCACCAGGCGCTATTTCCAAAACCGTCTCCGCTGGCAAGAAGTTATGTAGGCGCGGGTAAATCGAAGCAAACCACTGAGATTCTGCGTTGCCAAATCCAGCCGACCAGTTATTCCCGCCCAATTGCTTCCAATCATACTCGCTATCCCAGGCTTGCTTATTCCATTCGAGTGACGGCATTCATTCCTCTAGTTGACGGAGCCAGACGAGAAAACCCATAGTCTGGTTCATATGCTGCTTAGGTAGATCGTTGCCCAAGCTACACTGCAGGGGATGGGAATGTCTAGTCACGGTATTGAAGGACTATTGAGCAGACGGAACCAAACCATTGAAGAAAAAGCTTGATCAAAGCGAGAGGATCGACTCTCGCGCCGTTGAACGGAACGTAGCCTCGGATTGCCGCCATGTTGGCCTTGTTACAATCTCCTACCACGGATTCCGGCGGCATGCGAGCAAATCGAGGACATCACGTGAGGCGAATCATCTTTGGTAGATACGAAGAGGCGATGACTACGAAGGTGTTTTCAGGAGAGTTGCGAGCCGATCTTGGTCGTCCGGACGCATCCGAATAAATTGCAACCCGAAATGGCCGTTGTGTTCCCACCGAACCTTCGCCAGGTCAATTGCCAAAGGGGTAGCTTGATCAGGAATCAGCATCCGCAGCTCAAGGTAATCCCCTTCTCGTAATGCCTTGGCGGTCTTGATCGCACAGCTCGGCGCCGAGAGGTTGACGGGCACTGAACCGGAATGCGCGGGGAAGTTCGGAGGTCCATCGGGCTCCTTCAAAGATTTTTTTTCGGCAGAAGGGAAGGTTGGG
>JBOHOS010000384.1:0-1542 GCA_050731295.1 Nitrospiraceae bacterium
CATGGATGACCTGTCGTGCGCACCCCAAGAGGGCCGTACATGAGAAGCCGGACGCCAGAACAAGTACCATGACACGAAAAGATTGGATTCGAAGTCGCATAGCTGTTCTCTTCGTAATCGCGACGGAGTCTTTTCCTTTGCTACCGGCCTGGAAACACGACCATCGCTTCACTGGGAACGACGATTGTATCCCCGGCCTTCAACTCGAGATTCTGGCCGACTCCACCACGCAGCACGATATCATCATAGCTGGCATTCAGCATCTGCTCGTGTGCCCCATTCTCCCCAAGCCGGAAAACGACGACTTGATTTCTCGCCGCCGTCGGGGTGAATCCACCCGCAATGGTAATTCCCTGGAGCAGCGTGGTTCTGCTCTTCAGCGGATATTTTCCTGGCTTTACGACTTCGCCGAGCAGAAAAATGGCATAACTATTGACCTCTTTTAGGGCGATGGCGACGGCGGGATTTTGCACGTATTCCTTCAGTTTTAATGTAATTTCATCAGCCAGTTCAGTGGGCGTCTTCCCGACAGCCGTGACATCGCGGATCACGGGAAGCGAGATCTTCCCATCGGGGCGCACTTGAACCAATTTCGAGAGGTCCTGATTCCTCCAGACGGTAATTTCGAGAACATCTTCAGCCCCGATCATGTAATCTTGGCTGACGATATTGGCGAGCTTCTCCATAGCCTGCACTTGAACAGAGGCTGGGAACATCGCTGCAGTGGTCATGGCATCCTTGGCCGCTATGGATGGAGCATCGCTGATTGAGTTTACCGAGAAAGGAGAAACGGCCGCCGCATGGGGCGAAGCGGAGGACGGTTTCGACTTTGAAGCCGATTCGGAAAATGCGGTGGCTGCTGCGAATACTAGCGATAGACAAATTGTTATGCACCAAAGAGAGCGTTTCATACCCCCTCCCGCTATCTCTAAGTTTTCCGGTTTTTTGACTGTCGACAACTGCCGGCGGTGTCTTTCAAGCTATTTCGTTTCGGCCGATGAGACTCGACTTTACGAAGCGATACCACGCGGCTTCAGTCTAGACGCTCAGCCGCTGATACTTCTCCGTCGATCTCACCACTGTTCCATATTCATGACATGAGATAGCACAAATTCCATCTCAGGTCTCGCTAATGAAGTCGAACGATTTTCACGAACACTCATCCGGCCGCATGCTTGCCGACTTTCCCTGCTCATAGGCCCGGCGTAGCGCCGCTGCAATAGCCTCCTGCAGATGGAGCAAATCCCCCGCCGAACCATTGGCGATAAAGGAATCGACAATGCCTTCAGCTTGCTGACAAGCCCAATCAGTCATGATGGGCCTCCCCCCGAAATGACCCATTAGTCCCATTTAAACCATTCGCCGCAAGGGATCATTCCTCACAAAGAGGAAGACTCAGACCTGATCTCTCTTGCGACGTAGATAAGGATGCGACCAGGCCGACCATAGTTGTGTGCCGGACGGAGACAGGCGGGCGGGTATTCACATCAGAAGGAGCTTGACGATAGCGGCCATCATCGATTATCCGCTTTGCTTCAATCC
>JBOHOS010000385.1:0-3462 GCA_050731295.1 Nitrospiraceae bacterium
ACCTAAAGAAGCACAAGGTCGAGGTGGAAGATCCGGGCGATGAGATCGGCCCGGAATCACCCGGCTCGCCGCACATGGGCGTATGGTTCCACGATCCCGACGGCTACCGCTGGGAACTTTCTGTCCAAGGCGGAAAGTAGGGTCCCGCCAAACGCTCAGGAACCCACTTGTAACGGCAATCTGTGGCCGTCGCACTTTTCCCCGCGGCGTCGTAGCAGGCGGGCTCTTCCGGGCGCCATACCATATGCTCTCAGCCATTAGCTCTCTCCAATCAAGCGACGCTGCTCGGAGCGGTGGGGGTTTCAATCGGGTTTTTGAACGGCAGCGACGGCCGCGTCGGCCGCGAACAACACAGGCTCGTAAGCGTTCCGGTCTTGCAAATGTTTGATTGCCAGACCTGACGCTTACTAGGCGCTTCTCTTCGTCCAGGCACTACCAAAGCTCTTTGTGAATCATCTTGAGGGAGAATTTGCCATGGATCTTGGTCAAGATCTCAGCCACAATGAGCAGGACATCCCGCGCCCTGCATAAGTGGCACCGCATTGCTCATCGTTTTGCACTGCGGCGACCGTACGTCATGCGTGGCGGACGGCTGTGCTGCGGGCTGATTTCGATTCGCTGCGGAATCGGGCTGGCGGGAGGCCGAACTCACGTTTGAAGGCGCGGTTAAAGGACGGCTCCGACTCATAGCCAACATCTGCAGCGATCTGCGCAACGCCACTGTTAGTGGATGTGAGCAGTTGCGCGCCGAGCCGAAGCCGCCAGCGTGTGAGGTAGGCAATAGGGGTCTCCGAGAGATAACGCCGGAAACGCTCGGCCAGTACGGATCGCGAAATTCCTACCTCGTTCGCGAGCGCGGCAATCGTCCAAGGATGGGCCGGCTGACGATGCAGCAGTGCCAAGGCTTTCCCGACTTCCGGGTCGCGGACGCCGGCCAGCCACCCGGTTTGTTCCCGCGGGAGCAGAGCGATGTAGCGTCGCAGAGTTTCGATGAACAATACTTCGGACAACTTGGCGAGCACGGCCTCACCACCGGGCCTCGAGGCATCCGCATTACCCACCGAATAGCGAATGGAGTTTTCCAGCCATTGGCCTGACGCGTCGTTGCGGATACTAACTTTTAGTATAGGTGGCAGCCCGCCAAGGAAGACCCGGCTGAGTTGCGGCTCGCAGGCCATGTAGCCGCAGATGAATTTGGTGATCTCCTCACCTCCGCCCAGGCGGCAGATCTTGAGGCCTTCAGATAAAATTCGCTGCAGCTCTTGCGCATTGTCCACCGGCGTGACGGGCGAACCGTTTCCCATGATGTGTGGATCGCCGTGCGGAAAGATGACGATGTCCCCTGCGTTGAGAGGAACCGGTCGGTCGTCTCCCTCGACATGTGCGTAGCCGCGGCCCTCGGTCAGCAAGTGATAGATGATCACGTGCCTGGAGTCCGGGGAAAGATAAGGAGCCACCGTGCGCGAGGGGGGCGCGCGAAAGCACCAGGGCGCTGAAAACTCAGCATTGTAAAACATGGCTCCGTCGAGCTTGACGGCCTTGAGGACTTCGGACAAGACATCCATGCGGATTCCACACTGCAGTGACGGCGTTTCGGCAAATTGTACCAGACGCCAAAGCAAGGAAAGTGCAGCCTAGCACTTCCCTGTCAAGAGAGCCAGACTCCCGGATAAGACCCCCACAAGGAATTCCCCTATAGTGAGACACGTATTGCAGCGGCAACGAGGAAGGGGCGCGTCCCACGGGTCGAGAGCCGGGCTTGGCCGGCTCGGGGCGGTGGGTGAAGTAGACGCCTGGGGCGGGCGGGTGCAATGGGTGTTGCCCCACCGTTCCTCGATCCGAGAACCCACACAAAGGAGGAAACCATGTCTACCAGCGCACTAGCACCCGAAGTGGAGAGTGTGAAGACTCGTCTCAAGAATATCTGGATGGCCGGCGACTACGATCGATTCTCGCGGTACATGGAAAGCGGTGCGCGAGAGTTCTACCAGCGTCTACATGTCGCTCCTGGAAGCCGATTGCTGGACGTGGGCTGTGGCTCCGGCCAGCTTGCTCTGATTGCCGCGAAGGATGGTCTGGATGTGACCGGCGTGGACATCGCCAGCAATTTGGTGGAGCGGGCACGGGCGCGCGCACACGCGGAGGGTCTACCGGCCCGCTTCGAGGAAGCCGATGCAGAGGCGCTACCCTTTGAGGATGCGAGCTTCGACGTGGTGGCGAGCTTAATCGCAGCGATGTTCGCGCCACGGCCGGACCTTGTTGCGAAGGAACTGTTGCGCGTGTGCAAGCCGGGGGGAACCATTGCCATGGCCAATTGGACTCCACAGGGTTTCGTCGGGCAGATGTTCAAGACCGTCTCGAAATTCATTGCACCGTCCGGGATGCCCTCGCCGGTCCTGTGGGGCGATGAAACCACGGTCCGTGAAAGGCTCGGCAAGGGACTGTCGGATCTCAACCTGGTCAGGCGCCACTATACGTTTAGTTATCCCTTTCCTCCTTCGGAAGTGGTGGAGTTCTTCCGTCTCTACTACGGACCAACCAATCAGGCGTTTGCTTCCCTTGATGTCGGCGGCAGTGAGAGTCTTCGCCAGGAACTCGAAGCGCTATGGTCTTCTCATAATCGAGCGGGGACGGACTGCACCACGGTCTTCGCTGAATATCTGGAAGTGATTGGCATTCGAGCGTGAAATGTCCATAGGAGGAATGGCATGGCAAATCTCATTCAGCAACCGAACATCATTAGCCCGGATTATTCATGATACCGTGGCGAAGATGTCCCATTCGAAATTAGGCATGAGTGCCATCGACTTCAGGCGCGTGAGCGGGTCATATGCGCCGATGAAGTCAATCACGGTCATGCGATTAAAAAATGACGAAGGCGGTTTTCATAGTGGGCTATCCGTTTTCTCGTGCTATCGCTTCTCAGGCGGGATGGTTCTGATAGCGGCCGAGAACAGCTCATGAGCCGCGACATCAAGCGGCCTGTGTCTGACTGCTGTGCTTGCCGGCTCCTGGCCCCTTCCAATTCTTCGACGGCCTGATGGGCCTGGGAGCGAAGCCGCCACCGCAGTTTGGACAGACATTGCCTAACACATGCTCCACGCAGGAAGCACAGAACGTACATTCATAGGTGCAGATGAGTGCCTCAAGTGAGTTCGGTGGCAGAGCTTTGTTGCAGTGCTCGCAGGTTGGCCTGAGTTCCAGCATGAAGGGTCGTCCTTTTAATGTGGGTCACGAACAAGTCTGCTGCGGCAAGTCTACTGCAAAGTGTCGGAAGCGTATACATTACTCCTGAGGCGATGTGGGAGGGTTGTGTGAGGTGAGGGGTGTAAGGCGAGGAAGGAGCCGGCAGCCATGCGCCGCGAATGGTTTCTTTGCTTTTCTCGTGGTCATAATAACTCAATACTCATGCCTGACCCCGATCTCTCATAGCTCATTATCCGGGGGGACCCTCCAGAATGA
>JBOHOS010000386.1:0-5697 GCA_050731295.1 Nitrospiraceae bacterium
GGCGCCGACGGCTTAGTGGTGCATCTACGGGAAGATCGCCGTCACATTCAGGACCGTGACCTCACGCTTCTGCGCCAGGTCATTCAGACCAAGCTGGACCTGGAAGTGGCGGCGGAGGAATCGATGATCAAGAACGCCTTGAGCCTGAAGCCGCACCTGGTGACGCTGGTGCCGGAGCGTCGCCAAGAGTTGACCACGGAAGGCGGACTAGATGTGGCGGCCCAGCGCGACCGGATCAAAGCATTCGTCGATCTTCTCCATGACGGCGGCATTCCCGTCAGCCTCTTTATCGAACCGGACCTCAACCATGTGAAAGCCGCCCACAAGATTGCGGCCGATTACGTCGAGCTTCACACCGGGCGTTACGCCAATGCCCGCCTGATCAAGGAAGAGGAGTCGGCATTCGAGGCCATCGCCCAGGCAGCCAAGCTAGCCTATAAGTTGGGCATCGGCGTCAATGCCGGTCACGGACTGACCTATCGGAACGTCAAACGCCTCACGCAAATTCCGGAGATTGTCGAATTCAATATCGGCCATAGCATCATGGCTCGCTCCGTATTGGTCGGACTCGAACGGGCGGTCCGGGAAATGAAGCAGCTCGTCGGTTAAGCGCGGCCTATGGGGATCATCGGCATCGGTCTGGATCTGGTCAAAATCGCCCGTATTCGAACGATGACGGAGCGATGGCAGGATCGCTTCTTATGCCGGCTCTACACCGAGGAGGAACGCCGGATCTGCTCCAGACGCGCCTCGCCGTATGCATTCTTGGCCGGCCGATTTGCGGCAAAGGAAGCCATTCTCAAAGCGCTCGGCATAGGCTGGGCTGACGGCATCCGCTGGCTGGACATCCAGGTCCTCAACGAGCGGACCGGCCGGCCGGTGGCAACCGTTGATGGGCGCGTCAAGGCCCTGTTCCAAGAGGCCGGAATCACCGGCGTGCTCATCAGCGTATCCCATGACGGAGAGTATGCCATTGCCGAAGCGCTCCTCACGAAAGACCCGTAGCCGCGAAGGCCGCAGCCGTCCCTGCTGCGCGCCCCGCTCGTTCATTCCGCGTTTTTTTCAATGAAAATCGTCACCGCCGCTCAGATGCAAGCGCTCGACCGCCGCACCATGACGGAAGCCGGCATTCCGGGTTTGACCTTGATGAACAACGCCGGGACCGCCGTGGTCCAGGCGATGGAACAGGTCTTCGGACAGTTAGCCGGTAAAGTGGTGTCGATTGTGTGCGGCAAGGGGAACAACGGAGGGGACGGGTTCGCCGTGGCGCGACTGTTGCGCGAGAAACGCGCCCGAGTTCAGGTCCTGCTCATCGCGAAGGCGGCGGATCTCAAGGGAGATGCCGTGGCCATGTATCGCCGACTCGCAAAAGCCCGAACGTCAGCACCATTGCATACGTCCCCGTCCAACGACCGAATGCGACAGGTGCTGGAGAAAAGCGACGTGATTGTCGATGCCCTTCTTGGAACAGGTCTATCCGCGCCTGTCACCGGCGCATATCGTGCGGCGATCGACATGATGAACACCATCGGCGCGCGCGCCGGAATACCCGTGACGGCGGTGGATCTTCCTTCCGGCATCCATGCCGATTCGGGCGCTGTGCTGGGCGCCGCGGTTCAGGCCTCGCTCACCGTCACCTTCGGACTGCCGAAACGAGGATTGTATGTGGGGGACGGAATCGATCATGCGGGAGAGATCCGGATCGTCGATATCGGGATCCCGGAACAGTACACAGAAGCGGTGGACACCGGACTTGCCCTTCTCACTCCAGCCACTGTATATCCTCTCCTTCCACGGCGGGCTCTCTCTACGCATAAGGGTACGTTCGGCCATGCCGGCATCATTGCCGGATCGATCGGAAAAACCGGGGCCGCTGCTCTCGCTGCAAAAGCCGCATTGCGAGCGGGAGCTGGCCTGGTCACGGTCGCGACCCCGGCTGGGGTGAATGCGACGCTTGAGGGAAAGCTGCTCGAGGTGATGACGGTCCCCATGCCGGAGACGGAGGCCCGCACCCTCTCGTCCGTAGGACTGGAGCAGCTTGTCACCTTTGCGAATGAACGAACCGCGGTCGCGATCGGCCCCGGCTTGTCCACCCATCCGGACACCGTCGATCTTGTGAGAGCGTGGATCGCGCGGTTGAAAAAACCATCCGTGTTGGATGCGGACGCCTTGAACGCGTTGGCGGGAAAGACAGACTTGTTAGCCGCCTGTAAGGTCCAACCGGTTCTGACTCCACATCCCGGAGAAATGGCCAGACTGGAAGAAAACGGCAGCGCTCAGGCCGTGAATGCCGACCGCATTGGGACGGCAACGCGATTTGCCCGGCAACATGGCGTGGTCCTGGTCCTCAAGGGAGCCCGGACCATCGTCGCGGGTCCGGACGGGCGAGCGGCCATCTGCCCCACGGGCAATCCCGGCATGGCGACCGCGGGAACGGGAGATGCGTTGACGGGGATTATTGTCGGCCTGCTGGCACAGCGGCTGAACCCATGGAACGCCGCATGCGCCGGCACTTACCTTCACGGTCTTGCCGGAGATTTCGCGGCGGCGGACCTCGGGGCAATCGGGATGACGGCCGGTGATTTAATTGATCGGATTCCTCGCGCCATGACACAGCGGTTCGCATCGCAACATTCGGCCGTCAGCGTGCCCAGGCCGATCCATTGAGGAGCGGGCACTGGATTTCCATGTCCACGGTATCGTCACCATGGGAGTATGACTCCAAGTCGGCCACCGACACGGACCGCCTGGGGCAAACATTGGGACGAGCTTTGCACGGAGGTGAAACGATCGCGTTATACGGGGACCTCGGAACCGGGAAAACCGCCTTTGTTCGCGGGATCGCAGCCGGATTGGACGCGCCGCGTCGCGCCGTCACCAGTCCCACGTTCGTCTTCATTCATACCTACGCGGGCCGGCTGCCGATGGCGCATGCCGATCTCTATCGGCTGGAAAGCCCCGCCGAGCTTCGGCATCTGGGTTTGGAGGAATACTTCGATGATCACATGGTGGTCGCGGTGGAATGGGCCGAGAAGGCTCCGAACGACCTGCCCGCCGATCGCCTGGAGGTTCATTTTCTGCACGTGAGCACGTCACGCCGCCGCATCCAGTTTCGAACCACCGGGCCTCGATCACGACGGTTGTTAAAACGTATCACGGCCACGCCTGTGGAGCCCGAGAGCAGCACTCTGGGGAGAGAACAGAATAAGCGTGCTAAGAGACGGATGCGAGCCGAGTCGACAACATCCAGGGATCATCGTGGAACGGAGCGGCGCCGATGAAGGTTATATGGCAGTCAACCTGCCTTCATGAGATGAATCTCTTTCCATACAACAGCGGACACCTCATGGTGTCCCGGCTTGAATGCGACGCGTGAGACGACCATGATCCGACTGGTTTTGATCTGCATACTGCTCCTGCTCTCCCTTTCATTCTTTCTTCAGAATCAGGAAGAAGAGGTCACCCTCAACTATTTCTTCGGTCTGCAATCCGCGTCCACTCCTATTTACAAGCCGATCCTCAGCGCCTTCGCCATCGGCCTTCTCGTCGCCCTCATTCTCCTGTTTCCCGCCTGGGTCAAGGGACGAATCGAACTCAGACGCAAAACAAAAGCCCTGCAGGAAGCGGAAGCGGATCTGGAGCGCTGGCGCCGCGAGAGGGGATTGGCGCCGGCTACATTGCCCGGAAGCCGGCACGGCGAGGAGTCCGCCGATGAGTGACAACGACCTCACCCCCTTGATGCGTCAATACCGGGAGGTCAAACGCACGTATCAGGATGCCATTCTGTTGTTTCGTGTCGGCGATTTTTACGAAATGTTCTACGAAGACGCGGAGGCCGCCTCACGCCTGCTTTCTATCGCCTTGACGTCCCGCGATAAGTCCCGCGCCGATCCCGTGCCGCTGTGCGGGGTCCCCTATCATGCCGTCACCGGCTATATCGCAAAGCTGTTGAAAGCCGGTCGGACGGTGGCCCTGTGCGATCAGGTGGAAGATCCGAAATCGGCCAAAGGGCTAGTGCGCCGGGAGGTCGTTCGTCTCTATACGCCAGGCACTCTGATCGAGACGGAACTCCTGCCTCCGGCGGAAGCGATTTTTTTGGTCGCCGTTATGGCCTCGCTGCAACCGCTCGCGGCACCCATGTGGGGCTTGGCGGCGCTGGATTCTTCTACCGGCGAGTTTTGGGTCATGGAACGGGAAGGCGACTCGGCATACCGGACGCTCCACGATGAGCTGTACCGGTTGGAGCCGCGGGAAGTGCTGTATCCTCACGGCCTGGCCGGCCGAATACGAGAGGTGCTGGCCTCTCTGAAGGGGCCCCGCCTCTGCGCCCAAGAGCCGGCGGCGTTTGATGGTCGGCTTGCCGAACAACGGCTGCATGAACAATTTCGAGTGGCGTCATTGGACGGGTTCGGCTGCCGAGGAATGACCGTGGGCATCCAGGCGGCCGGAGCCGTCTTGCGCTACCTCCGAGACACTCAACCGGCCGCGTCCTTGGCCCATGTGTCGCGACTTCGGATTCGGCGCTCCGACGAGGCCATGCATCTGGACAGCGCGACCATTCGCAACTTAGAGCTCACGAAATCCCTTTTCGAACACGGACGGGAATCCACCTTGCTGTCGGTTCTCGATCGGACCGTTTCGGCGATGGGCGGGCGCCTGCTGCGGGAATGGATCGTCCGGCCGTTGACGAAACCGGATGCGATTAATGCTCGCCTCGATGCCGTGGCTGAGTTGGTTCACGACCTTCAGGTTCGCGCCGGCGTCAAAACAACCTTGAAGACGATCCAGGATATGGTGCGCGTGAGCAGCCGCCTCTCAGTGGGAACCGCCAGTCCTCGTGACCTGCTCGCGCTCAAGCAGTCCGTCGCCGTGCTTCCGCAACTCAGGCTGCTTCTGGGCTCGCTTCGCGCGCCGCTTCTCAAAGACCTCGTTCAATTGTGGGATGACTTGGCCGATGTTCATCGTGCCATCGAAGACGCCATTCTTTCTGATGCTCCCTCGACGGCACGTGAGGGCGGCATCATCAAGGACGGATACCATCCCGAGCTGGACGAACTTCGAAAGGCCTGCCGAGAGGGAAAAGGATGGATTGCGCGGCTTGAATCCCAAGAACGGGCGCGCACGGGGATTGACTCGTTGAAGGTTCGTTTCAATCAGATCTTCGGCTACTACATCGAAGTGACCAAGGCCAATGCCGAGCGTGTCCCCGACGACTACATCCGGAAGCAGACATTAGTGAGTGCAGAACGGTTCACCACCGCCGAACTGAAAGAATTGGAAGACCGGGTGACGGGCGCCGATCTGAAACTGACCCTTCTGGAACGCGACCTGTTCGAACGGGTTCGCGCCTCTCTGGCGCAGGAGGCGCCGAGACTTCAGAATATGGGGGGGATCATCGCGGTGCTGGACGTGCTGGCGGCCTTTGCGGAGACTGCCGCTTCTTACCGGTATGTTCGCCCTGTTGTGGACGACAGCGCGGCGATCCGGATCATCGACGGGCGGCACCCGGTCGTCGAACGACTCGACTTACCGGCGGGGTTTGTCCCGAACGATACGCTCCTGGACCTCGACGCCAATCGACTCGTCATTATCACGGGTCCCAATATGGCAGGAAAGAGCACGTATCTGAGGCAGATCGCGCTGATTGTGTTAATGGCTCACATGGGGAGTTTTGTCCCCGCCAAGACGGCTCACATC
>JBOHOS010000387.1:0-2935 GCA_050731295.1 Nitrospiraceae bacterium
GTCGTGCACGGTGAGCCGGGTTTGCTTACAAATCGCTGAGCCGCCCGCCTGATGCGCCTTCCATAATTGGTCAATCAAGCCGTAGAACGCCTGCGCGTCAAACACCTGGTTGTAACGATACGGCGCGGAAGAAGAGGGGACCGGAGCCGGCGGACTCGGATACGGCATGTATGGCTGCCCCGGCGCCTTGGGCTGCAAACCGAAGAGCGGCGGAAGCTGGCTGTCCACGACGGCCTGCTTGGCCACGGGGTCCCAGGACAGCGGAGTCAACGCATGGACGAAGGCGACGATGCGGGTGATCTTCCGGCGCAGCAGGGCCATGATCCCGGTGTTCTCCAGATTGCCGCCGTCGCCGATGAAATACGGCTGCGCGGGCAATTGGCCGGTTGTCATCACCGGCCAGTACGAGTAGACGGGATCAATCTCTTCCAGCCAGGGATAGTGCGCGTAGAAGTATTGAATCAGCGGGCCGACGAACGCCGAACTGCTGGTGCCGGCGATGTCCGAGAGGGCAAAGCGCTGCGGCGGGGTGACGACTTCAATGCGATCCTGCACCGGCGCAGCGGCCGGCGCTTGGCCTCCGAATGCGAACGGATCGACGTGCCCTCCGCCCAGGTCCTTCTGTAACGGAAACGGAACCCCGACTCCTCTTGACGAGGCTTCGAACGGATACGGCTGGAGCCCGGGGCTTCCGGGCGCCGGTCGCCGCAGATGCACGCCGGCGGGATAGAAAAGGGTTGAGTTCGTGACGAGATACGGCCGCCTGGGCTTTTGCACGAGATGAAAGTCCGGCGCGCTCAATCCGGGATTCCGGCCGCCGCCGAGGATCACCGTATTGAGCCATTCGCCGGTGTCGCTGAAGTACGTTGCCGGCGAGCCCTGCTGGGTGATGTCACCGAGCCCGAACGGTTCGAGAATGAGTGCGCCGACGGCGCGGCACCAGAGCACGTGCGGCGAGTCTCGGTAATGCACCAACAGCTCGGCGGCCTTGGCGAGAAACTCGAGCAGTCCGATGCGCGTGCAGAGGCTGCCCAGCGCATGATCGGATAGGAGATCGAGCGCGCGGGCGGGATCTTCGCCTGACTCATGGCTCCACGTGAGATCGCCTGGATTTGGAACCGCGCCGCCGAGAAAGTCGTCGTCGGATATGCTAGATGGCAGGTAGGTGAAAGGAACACCGGCCCATGAGCCGCCGGACACGGTCGAGAGCACGGCGACGTTGTCGAGCAGGCCAAGCGCGCGGAGTCCCCGCAATTCGCCCATAGAAGCCGATGCCGCGCGTGATCCGCCCCCTGACAGACACACCCCGACGCCGGACGTGATCGGCGCCGGCGGAAACGGATAGAGCTGCGCGCTCAGCGTGGCGGGGGCAGCCGGCGCCGTGATCTTGCTCCGGATCTGCTCGACCTTTGTCTGGGTCCCGTCCCGCCAGCGCTGCTGGAGCGCGTCATAGCGAACGCGCAGCGCCTCAACCGCGCGAGCGTCTCCTCGCTTGAGCGCATTCTCTAAATCCTCTTTGGCACGTTGTAGATCGTTAAAGAGGCCGTTGGCCGTCTTGCCTGGCGCGTCATCCATAGATGGCTCCTTATGACGAGTTCACGGGTTAAGGTTTCTGTCTCAGTTGCTTCGATGCCCTCCGCTCAGAATCATACGAAACCGCAAGAGTAGGAGCCGGGTTTAGAAGGGTTCATCTGCTGCGGTCGTGCCGAACCGTCGGGCTCCACTCCGGTCATCTGATCCCGCAGCGGCACGATTGCCCTGGCTCTGTTTTGGCGAGCGGCCCTTCCAGATCATTCCTGTCTTACGATCGCGAACCAACATGCTGATGGTTGTCGATGCATTTCGTACACGACTGCGGCGGCATTGGCTGCGGCTTGTTGGACTCATGGCCATGCTTCCTGGATGAGGACTCAGGCAGGACATCCGAATTTAGCTCATAAAGAGCAGCACCTCCTGACCGTAGCGCCGGGTTGAGCTACATCAGGAAGAGACGGATAGCTTGCGGAACGCAGGTGGGTCTTTCGTTGAGGTCTAACGCGAGAGGTCTCGTGAGGCGCGTTGTGTGCCACTCCTGAGACTCCGGTTCGGCTTCCGAGGGACTATTACGCGCTTTACTCGCGTAGTGTCAAGCTGCTCAGAGAATGGTGTCGGCGGCAACATCGCCGTAACTGTTGCGTCTTGCGGCGAGATCACAATGGCGAAAGCGCTTGACGCACTGTTCCCCCTATCTCAGCGATCCGGAACGAGCGCTTCGTGAGTTGGTGCGCGTCACCAAGTTCCACGGAATTGTCTATCTCATCGAGCCGGACTTCGAGACTGTGACGATGAATGCGCGTGATCGAGCCTGGTGCGCAAGGTTTTTCATTTGGACTGCGATCTTAATACCAAGAGCGGCTGGATCGGCCGGGAATTGCCGCGGCTGTTCAAATCGGCCGCGGTCGCCTTTCAGCAGAAGGTCATAACGCTATGAGGCGGGAAATTTCGGCGCATAATTCTGCCCCGCGTCAAGAGACCAGATCCCGTAGTGCCCTTCGGCGCCGTTCGGCCCTTGCCAGGGGGCGGTGGGCGGCACAGAGGCGTTCCGGTTGCTTTTCCACGGCTCGTCGATCGCTTCAAAATAGTAGGTCATGACGCGGCGCTGCCCCGCCCACTCCTTGATCGCCTCGAAATAGGCCTGGGCGTTGGCCACATTGTTAGCCGAGTTGTTGAAGCTGATCCCTGCCGAGGGCCAGCCGGTTTCGCCGATCATCACTTCACACTGAGGATTTAGGCCGGCGACGGCGGCCTTGATGCTGTCGAAGGATTGGGCGACGCTCTGGACGCTGTCTGGGATCGTCCCCGGGGGATTCGGCGGATACAGGTTGCAGAGAATCACGTCACAATTCCGAACAAGCGTCTGCAGCTGCGGGAGGTAGGGACAGGCCGGATTGGTGAG
>JBOHOS010000388.1:0-2103 GCA_050731295.1 Nitrospiraceae bacterium
GGCATAGAGTTGTTCCACTTCGGCGCGGGCCGCCTCCAACGCATCGCATCGGGCGTGCAGGGCGTCGGCATCGGAAGCGACGGCCGGATCATTCACAGCGGCCTGGCACACCGCGACCGCGTCCTCCGCCCGGAGAATGTTCTGTTCCATCTGTCCCCACTCCTGCTGCTCGCGATAGGACAGGCCCTTCCGTTTCGGCGCGGGCTGCGCAGGGTCCGCGGCCGCTCGTGAAAATGGGGAGGCCTGGCCCGCTGCGAGACTCCCGCCGCCCTTCTGCTGGGCCGCTTCCCACTGCGCATAGTCGGCGAACCATTCCGCGTTGCCGATGCCGTCCAACGCAAGCAGCACCGTGGAGACGCGATCCAGCAGCCAGCGATCGTGCGTGACCAACACCAGCGCGCCGGGAAATTCCAGGAGACTGTCTTCCAACACATCGAGCGTGGGAATATCCAGATCGTTCGTGGGCTCGTCGAGGATCAGGAGGTCCGCCGGCTGAAGCATGAGCCGCGCCATGAGCAACCGCGCCTGCTCGCCCCCGGACAGCCGCGAGACCGGCAGATCTAATTGCTCGGGCCGAAACAGAAACCGCTTGGCCCAGGAGACCAGGTGCACCGAACGATCCTGATAGACCACGGCGTCTCCCGCCGGAGCCAAGGCTCGCCTGAGCGTGGCCGTCTGGTCCAGGGACTCGCGGTGTTGCTCGAAGAAGACCACCCGAAGGCCCTCCGCCCGCACGATCGAGCCCGTCTCCGGCTCCAGCATGCCGGCGAGCAGCCGCAACAGCGTCGTTTTCCCGCTGCCGTTGGGTCCCAGGAGCCCGAGCCGCTGCCCGGGCCCCAACAGAAGATCCAGATTCTTGACGACCGGTCTGCCGGCGAACGATTTGCCGAGCTGTTGCGCGACCAGCAATTGTTTGGATTTGCGCCCCGAAGAGACGAAGTCGATCCCCGCCGTGCCTTGCACCGCACGGGCCTTGGTCGCGTCCAGCTCGTCGATCAGCTTGCCGGCTCCCTGAATCCTCGCCTTGGCCTTGGTCGTGCGGGCTTTCGCGCCGCGACGCAGCCATTCCACCTCGCGGCGGACCCGATTGGCGAGCGAGGCCTGATAGTCGGCCTGGCTCTGCACGTAGGTGTCGCGCTGCTCCAAAAAGTCGCTGTATCGCCCCTTGGCTTCGAACACCCCGTTGGGGTAGCGGCGGTTTAGCTCCAGCATGCGCGACGCCACGGACTCGAGAAACCGGCGGTCGTGGCTCACCACGAGATAAGCTCGCGCCTCGCCCTTCAAGAGCGATTCCAGCCAGAGGATGCCTTCGACGTCCAGGTGGTTCGTCGGTTCATCCATCAGCAGGATGTCCGGTTCCAACATCAGGGCCCGCGCGATGGCCAGGCGTTTGCGCCAGCCACCGGAGAGGGTCGCGACAAGCTGGTCGGCATGAGGAAATTGCCCCATGCTCAAGGCCTTCGCCACGTGACCGGTATATTCGTGGGGGTCGAGTCCTTCCTCGATGAGGACGCGCGTGAGGCTCTCCTCGATGGTCTGATCGTCGGAAAAGACGGGGTCCTGCGGGACATACCCCATGCGGACCTGCCGGCGAATCGATCGCGTGCCGCGGTCCGGTTTTTCGAGACCCGCCATGATTTTGAGCAGGGTGGATTTGCCCGAACCGTTCGGCCCGACCAAGCCCACATGATCGCCATCAAACAGCGCCACGGACAGATCGTCAAAGAGCGGCTTCATCCCGTAGGTCTTGCTGATCGACTCGCAACTCAACAGGATCGTCGGCGCCATGATTCCTCACGATGAGACTCGACCAGTGCCCGGACACCATGCCCTCGCCTGACCGGAATGGCCGCCGCCCGCAGCCGATGACGTGGCCTTCGAGCCGAGAAAGCTCTCGATGGCGTCAAAGCGTGAAGGGGTGTCGGACTACAACGTGTGCACGTGGGGTAGCAGAGCTTCTGGGATCGGGTTTCTCTATTATAAGACAGTATACGGTGTTGTGAACCGTGGCGGCTATGGAAATCCTTCAGTCCATACGGAGGAGGCGGGTGCGGGCGTCATGGCCGAATCAACGCGTTGCTCTCTCTTTCTATCCATTCGGCT
>JBOHOS010000389.1:0-1608 GCA_050731295.1 Nitrospiraceae bacterium
CGTCACTCCTGTCGATCCAGATACGCCCGCCCATGCGTTCCACCAGGGGTTTCGCTCGCGTGAACGCCGGTGTGGCACCTCCGGATTTCTCAATGGTCCCTGCGGCGGCGTCCGAGTGCCCGCGCGAAGATTCCACTTTGTCGGCAGAGATGCCGGTACCGGTCTGCGACACCGAGAATCTGAGCACACAGGCCTCCTCCTCGGCGTGATCCTGTGTGATCCGCAGGACTACCTCACCCGTCTCGGCCGACTTGACGGCGTGTTCCACCAGATGGAACACCACCTTTCTAAGGTCATGAGGGTCCCCGAGCACCTTGACCGGCACGTCCGCAGACATGTGGCACACAAGCTCGAGCCCATTTCGATGCGCTGTGACGGCCATCACTCCCATCACCCTGTCGAGAAGGTCGTACATATCAAAGGCGGCCTGTTTCATCGCCGGCTGCTCCACATTCACTAGAGAGTCGTTCATGAGATCGTCCTCGATGCTCGGAAAGCGCATACGGCCGAGAAATTCGCCTTCGCTTGGTTGGCTCTTCAGCGGCTTTCAGGACGTGCGCTGGAGATGGGCATGCCGCCGTGAGACCACACTGCCTCAGGTCGCGCTTACGCAGACTGCCACGAAGCCGTCCGTGTCATTTCCCCCCATTTGCCCTTCGTCCCTCGTATCCATTGAACGGTGCCGATCAGTTTCCACATCGCATTCAATTGCCGGTACCCGAAATTTTCTCCGATGGCCGCCAAAAACAACATGACCAGATGCTTGGGCCTGGGGTACACGTGAAACGAGAGCTCTTCCAGCAAGAGCGCGCTGACGGACAACAGCACGCCAAAACCAATGGCCACCATCAGGAACGCCGCGACGGCTGTGGCAGAGACAACACCAACGCCGAAGCCGAGCGTCATGATTACATACCCGAAGATCTCGACGACCGGGGACAGAGCCTCAAACAGCAAGAGAAATGGAAACGCCAACCATCCGACCGTTCCGGCATTGCGGCCGAACAACAGATCGCGATGCGCCCATAAACTTTCAAGCAGTCCGCGCTGCCAGCGAATACGTTGGTTCTTGAGCGTTCGGAGGTTTTCCGGCGCCTCGGTCCAGCAGGTCGGATCAGGCACGAAGGTAATCCGGTACTCTTTCCTCTGATCACGCAGGCGCCGGTGCAAGCGGACGGCCAGTTCCATGTCTTCCCCGATCGTATCGTGGCGATATCCACCGACCGCGATGACGGTATCCCGATGGAACAGGCCGAAGGCCCCGGAGATAATCAGCACCGCGTTGATCGGCGACCATCCCATGCGCCCGAAGAGGAAGGCGCGCAAATACTCGATGATCTGGAACAGGGCCAGCCAGTTTTGGGGGAGCGCGACGTTGATCAGGAATCCTCCGCTGACTTCACAGCCGTTCACCACCCGGACGGTGCCGCCACATGCAACGGTCGTGGGATCCTCGAGAAAGGGCTGCACGACCCGCTGAAGACTGTCGCGCTGGAGAATCGAGTCGGCATCGACGCAACACACGAGGGGATAGCGCGAGAGGTTGATGCCGGCATTGAGCGCATCCGCCTTCCCGCCGTTTTCTTTGTCGATGACCCGGAGATTGGT
>JBOHOS010000390.1:0-3152 GCA_050731295.1 Nitrospiraceae bacterium
GTGTCGGTCATGATCGCGACGCCGGAAATGAGCGGCGGCTCTTCGTTGAACGCGCGCTGATAGTCTCGATAGATATTTCGTTCCTCCGTGACCCACGTGTTCAGGTCATCTGCGCCGCTCTCGACGACGAACATCATGGCGCGATCGGTATACGGGTTCGGCACAACCGTTCCCCTCGGCTCTCGGCTGGCCCAGATGTAATTGATTGCCCCCAGGGGCGGATATTGCCCGTACAACATTCGCGCCGTTTCAAACTTCGCTTTGTCCATCATCCCGACTTTCTTCGGATCATACGCGAACGTGATATAGAGGCGGGCCGCGTAGTCATCTCCTGCTTTCTTCGTGACATCGCTCTTCTTAATGAGATTGCCGACCTTCCACCGCCACTGGACGACGGGGTACTCCTTCGGATCGATCGCGATCTCACGAGTCAATCCTGAAGATGAGGCCTCGCTCACAGCCTTGATGACGACCCTGTCCTCATCTTGGATGAGGGTGTAGGCTGTACGGCTCTCGATTTTTTTGAAGGTCAGCGGCTTCCATCCTTCGGGAAAGACCTCGCCCGGTTGCGCTGCCGAAAACATGCCGACATGGAGGATGTCGGCGGCAAATGCACCCGATACGAGAGTGAGCAGAACTGCGAGCGTTGCGAAAGCCCGGCTGGACACTTTCAAGAAAACTTCCCTTTTGATGCCCGGGTATGGCCGACCGGGCATCTTCCCTTGTCGATCGGTGAGGTCGGATTGCCGTTCCTCAACTCTCTCAACAATGCTTAGATGACCGCCAGGGATGGTCGAGAACGAACTCTGTACATCATAGTTTGCTTTATCTAGTCCATGCAAACCATTTGGTCAAAATGTTTTTCTTTGCCTGCGTAAAGGTCGTTTTACGCCACGCGTTCGCCACCTTTTTCACGACTTCTGCCTGGGTCGGATAAGGATGAATCGTGCCGGTAATCGTGCTCAATCCCAGCCCCGCCTTCATCAACACGGAGAACTCATTGATCATGTCTCCGGCATGCGCCGCTACGATGGTCGCCCCTAGAATCTTGTCCGTGCCCTTTTTAACGTGCACGCGCGCAAAGCCTTCATCCTCGCCATCCAAAATTGCACGGTCTACTTCATCGAGCTTATAGGTGAAGGTCTCGACTTCCAGCCCCTTTGCCTTCGCATCCTCCTCATACATGCCGACGTGCGCGATCTCCGGCTCCGTATAGGTGCACCAGGGGATGATCAACGAGTCGGTGCTCGCGTACCCCAGCCCGAAGGGATGGGGAAAGAGCGCATTCTGAATGACGATCTGAGCCATGGCATCGGCCGTATGGGTGAACTTGAACGGAAAGCAAATATCGCCGGCCGCATAGATTCGCGGATTGGTCGTCTGCAGGCGCGCATTGACCTTGACTCCGTTCTTCGTGTCGTACACCACGCCCCCGTTTTCCAACCCTAGGCCCTCGACGTTCGGGGCACGTCCGATGCCGACCAGGACTTCATCCACCACCAACTCTTTCATGTCCCCGTTTATGGCATAGTGGACGACCTTCTCATGGCCTCGGAGTTCGACTCGCGTGACCTTGGAGTCAAAGACGAAACAGAGGCCGTCTTTTTTCATTTGCGCCTGAACAATTTCAGCGGCATCCGCATCCTCACGCGGCAGGACATGGTTCATCCGCTCGAACACGCACACGCGGCTCCCAAACCGGGCGAAGCTCTGCGCCATTTCACACCCGATAGGACCTGCCCCGATGACCGCCAACCGCGGCGGCAGCTCGGTCAATGTAAAGATGGTTTCGTTGGTCAGATAACTCGTCTCTTCCAATCCTTGGATCGGCGGCGCCGCGGCGCGAGCGCCGGTACAGATCGCCGCCTTCTTGAAGATCAGCCGCTTGCCTCCCACCTCGACCGCGTCGGGCCCGGTGAAACGGCCCTCGCCGATGAACACATCCACGCCCAATTTCTTGTAGCGGTGCGCCGAATCCGTATGGCTGATGCGGGCGCGTAGCTTGCGCATGCGCGTCATCGCGGCGGCGAAGTCATATTTGACGCCCGGCGGAATGTGCAGACCGAACTCATCGGCACGCCGCACCTCCGCCCACACACGCGACGCTCGGATGACGCCTTTGGACGGGACACAGCCGACATTCAGACAGTCGCCGCCCATCAGATATTTCTCGATCAGCGCCACCTTCGCGCCAAGAGCCGAGGCGACCGCGGCTGTGACAAGGCCTGCCGTCCCGGCGCCGATCACCACGAGGTTGTACCGACCGCTCGGCTCCGGATTGACCCAATTCGGTGGATGAACGTTCTCGACCAGCGCGCGATTGTGTTCGTCATTCGGGAGAACAGTCACGGCTTCTGAATGACTCGATCGTGTCTCCATGACGGATCTCCTCTGCCTACTTCGTTCGGTTGGAAAACTTGCGATAGAGGACCGGTACCAGCGCCAGAACGCCCAAGAGCGTAAAAGCCAGCAGGACATTGGGCGAGGCGATCTCCTTCAGTGAATTAATCGTGCCGAGTTGGCGGCCGGCATAGGCATAGACGAAACTACCGGGAATGATGCCGAGAGATGTCGCCGCCATATATGTGAGCGGTTTCATCCGGGTCAATCCCGACACCAGATTGACGAGAAAGAACGGAAAAAGCGGAATCAACCGAAGCGTCAACAGATAGCTGAAGGCGTTCTTCGCGAATCCTTCCTGGATCGCTCCCAAACGATGGCCGAATTTCGACTCCACCCAATCCCGCAACAAATAGCGTGACGCGAGAAACGCCAGCGTGGCGCCCGTCGTGGCGCCGAGGTTGACGTACAGCGTGCCGAGCAGGCTGCCGAAGAGGAATCCGCCGGCCAATGTCAGGATCACTCCACCAGGCAAAGAAACAGCCACCATCACAATATAAAATCCGATGTAGAGCGCGACGGCGGAGGCATAGTGCTGTTCCGTAAAGGCCAACAGGCCGTCGCGATTTTCTTTGAGCACGTCGAGCGACAGATAGCGCCCGAGGTCGAAATACAAAAAGACTCCGATCGCCACGGCGAAGAGCGCGAGGATGGCGACTTTCGTGCCGTGAGACGAGCGCGTCGCGGATGGCGATACTTCAACGGATACCGGCATAGTCATGTGCTGTTGTATCATGGAGACATCCCTCTAT
>JBOHOS010000391.1:0-5111 GCA_050731295.1 Nitrospiraceae bacterium
GCAGTGGCCGAGTCCGCGAGGAAACTTGCTGCTCATTCGGGGCGATGTAGACTGAATCACCGGCCTTGAACGGCGTCTCTTTTCTTTCCGTCCGCACCCTCCCTGTTCCCGAAATGATGTGCACTTCGCGCTCCCAAACGTGCGTGTGGTAGGGAGCGCCGGACCGCACGTCGAAGGCCCTCATGGCGAAGCTCGGCCTCCCGACTCTGCACACCTCAGGCGCGCCTTGATAGCTCGTTGGCAATATATCCGTGTAAGACTTGATCACCTGTGCGCCTCTCTTCATGATTACGAAAAGCCATGCTAGCACGAGCAAGATCGATGATGATCAATACGCTGTGGTGCGGTAGGTGTTACGAGCTACGTGGCTTGCCATGAGCCGTGTGACACTTTGTTACAAACTCTTACAGAAGAGAAAAGATCACAGTCCTACCTTTTGGTAGAGTTCACTCAGACGCTTTCAACACAACCTAGGGAGGTCGATATGAAGTTCTACAACCTGCGCGGGGGTTCATTGTTGTTCTTGGCGATTCTTATGGCCACCGCTTGGACGCTTGTCTTCAGTACGACCAGCTGGGCCGACGGACGGGGCCACGGACATGGCAAGCGTTCCGATGCCGCCTCTTTCATTTGGCACGTGCTCAAAGCCAAGGACGCCGTGGGCCTGACCGATGAACAAGAAACACGGTTGCGTACCATCGCAATCGCCTTCAAGAAAGATCGCGTGAAAAAGACGGCAGAGGTCGATCTGGCAAGGATCGACGTGCATCAATTGCTGCATAAACAGACGAGCGGCGATGAGATCGACGCGGCGGTCCGGAAGATGTATGCGCTCAAGGCCGATCTCCGTATCGCTTCGATCAAAGCCTTTCAGGAGGCTCGGACGGTGCTGACCCCGGAACAACAGAAGAAGATGAAGGAGCTCCACGAGAAGGAACGAGCCTCCATGGAAGGCAAGCAAGCCGAGCGCCATCATGGGTATGGCGAGCATGACCGAGGGTAAGAACGTGAGGCAAGGAGGAAGCATGAACAAACAGACACTGATCGCGACTCTGGCTCTTGCGGTACTCGTCATGGGAGCATTGTCCGTGTCGGCCTGCCATCGTCACAGGAGTCCCGCGGAACGAACGGATCGGATGGCGGGCAAGATCGCCAAAGAGTTGGATCTCAACGATGAGCAGAAAGGCAAGCTTGAAGCCGTCAAAGCGGAGTTCCTTGCGGCGCAGGCTCAGATGAGGAAAGAGCATGAGGCTCTATTTGATGGGCTGCTGGCACAGGTCCAGGCCGATCAACTGGATCAGGCGAAACTGCTTCAGCTCTTCGAGCGGCATCAGGCTCTCGGAGCACGTGTGGCGCCCGGTGTCGTGGCCAAAGTGGCGGACTTTCATGCCAGTCTGACGCCCAAGCAGAAGGCCGAGGCGGTGGAGCATCTCAAGCACTTCCGGGAACGCATGCACCGCCATGATGGCAATGCTAAGATGTAGCGGCCTGCGCTGAGGAAAAGCGTCTTGGCGCGCTGGGGTGGGCGGGTGCAAATCGGGAAGAAGAGGCCGTCGGCGGCCTTGGGACGGTGGGTGCAATCGGGAAACGCGCGTCCCGGCGCGTGGGGGTGGGCGGGTGCAATGGCGTCCCATCCGGGCCATCGCCCTTGATCAATCCGATGGGCCGCCGCGTGAGCACAGTGACGACTACTATCCTGGTCATCGACGACGACCGCAAGTTGAATGACCTGCTCGGCAACTATCTCCGTCAGTTTGGGATGGACGTGCTCACGGCCACACATCCTGATGACGGGATGGCCCTGCTCAGAAAAAGCTCCCTGTCATTGGTCATTCTCGACCTCATGCTGCCGGGGCGGGATGGGTTCACCGTCTGCCGAGAGATTCGCCGGGAAAGTTCGGTGCCGATCATCATGCTGACGGCCCGCGGCGACCTCGCCGATAAAGTTGCCGGTCTTGAAATCGGGGCGGACGACTATCTCCCCAAGCCGTTTGAGCCGCGTGAGCTCGTGGCACGAATTCAAACGGTGCTGCGGCGAAGCAGCGAGGCGCGGCCCCCGTCATCAGGAGAACGGGTCCGTGCCGAAGCCTTAACCGTGGATCTTCGCAGTAGAACGGCCTGGCTCGACGGCGTCCCGATCGACCTCACCACGATGGAATTTGAAATCCTGTCTCTTTTTCTCCGGCAGCCCGGTACCGTCCTCAGTCGCGATCAGATCATGGACCATGTCCGCGGGATTGACTGGGAAGCGTACAATCGGTCCATCGATGTGGCGATGAGCCGCTTGCGTCACAAGCTCAATGATGATCCCAAACGCCCGCGCTATTTCAAAACCGTCTGGGGCGCGGGCTACCTGTTCCTGCCCGCCCCCCAGCCCGTGAAGCCGGAGCCGTCCGGTGCCTGAATCCAGCCGCGCGTTCAGAGGCTTCGTCCAACGATCCATCTTTCTGAAGCTCTTCCTCATTTACGTCGCCACCACCTTGGCCTTGATCCTCGCCGTCAGCGGGTACAGCCGCCTGGTGCTGCGCAACGATGAAATGTTCAAGCAGACCAGAGGCAGGATGATGGCGCACCATCTGACGTCTTTAATTGACCAACTGGGGACTCCGCCGGACCGGCAGCGCGCGTCGCACCTTGCCCAGCAATTAGGCATCCAGATCCGGATGGAAGGCGCCGGCGCGGCATGGACCACGGACGATGCCCTCCCCGGCAGCTCGGCGTTGAGCGCGCACCATGCCCACCCCGATCTCGGCATGCAGACGGGACGATACCGCGGACGGCGATTCGTCATCATGGATCGCGGCGCCACGCGGTTTCTGTTCTTCTTCGCCGAGGTGCCGGAGCTCGACATGGAAAACGTGGCCATCATCATCGGCATGATCGCGCTCATCCTCGGAGCCAGTTACCTGGTCGTGCGCTGGCTTTTTCGCCCGTTGGACTGGCTGGCCCAAGGCGTGGGGGAGATTGCAAAGGGTAACTTGACCCACCAGATCCCCATTCGTTCTCGCGATGAACTTGGTCAATTGACGGGAGCGTTGAATGACATGGTCAGTCGGATTAGAGAGATGTTTCGCGCCCGCGATCGTCTTCTCCTCGATGTCAGTCATGAGCTCCGCTCTCCGCTGACCCGTATCAAGGTTGCCCTTGAATTTATTCGCGATGAGTCGGCCAAAGAGAAGATTCAACAAGAAGTCCGAGAGCTGGAGACCATGGTGACGGAGCTGCTCGAATCGGAACGATTGAACAGCGACTATGGCGGGGTGATCCTGGCTGAGACCGACCTGGTGCCGCTCGTGCGGGAGTTGTCGGAGGTCTGCAACCAGCAGGAGCCCGGCGTGCGAGTGGTCGCCGCCCCCTCGAACGTCTACCTGAAGGTGGATCGCCGCCGTGTCCGCGCGGCGTTGCGCAACGTGCTGGAGAATGCCTTGAAGCATTCCCAGCCGGAATATGGGCCTGTGGAAATTCGGATAGAGACGGACACGGACACGGTCCGTGTCTCGGTACGAGATCATGGCCCGGGCATTCCGTCGGACGAGCGCGCGCTGATCTTCGAGCCGTTTTACCGCGTGGACAAATCGAGGACGCGCACCACCGGCGGCTATGGCTTGGGCCTGAGCCTAGCGAAGAAGATCATGACTGCCCACGGCGGCGACATTCTCGTCACGGGCGGACTTGGGCAGGGCAGCACCTTTACCCTGGCATTTCCGTTCTCAAAGGAGTCGCACGCCGGCGCGAAAGATCCGAACGCACGATCCTCAGGCCTGCCATAGGCTTCCTCCTTGTTCCTCTTCGCAAGTCTGCTATTACAGATTGTTACAAAGATTGACGAACCTGAAAAGACCTGTTCGCCGGCCGGTGATACGGTGGAGTCTATGAAGATCCAGTGCCCCCATACGATTCACAGGAGGTGCGGCCGTGACATGCTCGCGCTGCGCAGGTCTGATGGTAGAGGATTATTTCATCAACATCGACATCGACGCGCCATCCGGAACGGAGAAACTCGCCGCCTGGCGATGCATCAATTGCGGCGACATCGTCGAAAAGAATAGGTGCTCGAATCGGCTCCGCGAACGATGCCAGTATGATAAAAAAGGATATGAGCCGCCAGGACTCAAAGTTGATCTTTCAAACCATCAGTGACACGGAGGGATACGTTCTATGCCGACATCGAATCATGCCGAAGGTCCAACACCCGGTCTCTTTTTTCAGACTGCCAATGCCTATCAGCGGACCCAAGCCCTGAAGGCGGCCGTTGAACTGGATCTGTTCACGGCCATCGGCGAAGGGAAGGATACCTCGCCCGACCTCGCACAACGGTGTGGGGCGGCGGAACGAGGTGTGCGGATTTTGGCGGACTACCTCACGATCCAAGGCTTTGTCACGAAGGAGGAGAAGCGGTACAAGCTGACGCCGGACTCGGCCGTGTTTCTCGACCGGCGGTCTCCCGCGTATATGGGATCGGTCCTGGGGTTTCTGCTCTCGCCCAAGTTTACCGAGGCGTTCAAGAATGTTGCCGATGCGGTACGGAAGGGAGGGACCGTGACAGGCGAGGCGGGCACCGTGGCGCCGGAACATCCTCTGTGGGTTGAATTCGCCAAATCCATGATTCCCATGATGGCCAAGGCGGCGGAGGAGATTGCGCGGTTCGTGAATGAAACGCAGCCGAATGTGAAAAAGGTGCTTGACGTAGCCGCGGGCCACGGGCTGTTCGGTGTCGAAATTGCCAAGCGGTGTTCCAAAGCGGAGATCGTGGCCCTCGACTGGGCCAACGTATTAACCGTCGCTCAGGATCTTGCGCGTCAGGCGGGCATCCAGGACCGCTATCGAACAATCGCCGGTGATGCCTTTCATGAGAATTTTGGGGAGAGATACGATCTCGTGCTGCTCACCAATTTCCTCCACCATTTCTCCTCGGCTATGTGTGAGACGCTTCTCCGCAAGGTCTATCAATGTCTTGTTCCAAATGGGCGGGTCATCACCCTGGAATTCGTGCCCAACGAGGATCGAGTCACGCCGCCCATGGTGGCCGAGTTCGGCTTGATCATGCTAGCGACGACCCCTGAAGGAGATGCTTACACGCTGAAGGAATACCAGCAGATGTTTCGCAACGC
>JBOHOS010000392.1:0-3351 GCA_050731295.1 Nitrospiraceae bacterium
TCTCAGGACTCGCTCACCGGCTAGCGTGCCGACGAGCACGCCCGTCGTGCCGAGGACGATCAGCGGCCACATGGCCGTCAGCCCGCTCCACTGCGAGATGAGATAGACAGGCGCTCGCATCCCGTCAACGATGAGCGCGACGGCAGTGGCTGTCGCGACGAAGGATTCCTTGGACATTTCAAACCCGAACAGCGCGGCCGCTCGAATTCCCCCTTGAGTTCCGACCAGACCGCCAAGCGCGCCGGATACAAAACCGGCCGCCCATGCGGCTGGGCCGCGGAATCGTATTCGATCACTGAGGCCCGTCAGCCCTAACACACCCGCCAGCATCAACAACAGGCCAAAGACGACTCGCAACACGGAAGCCTCAATCCACGCGTGCAAGAGGGCTCCGGCCAGGCCACCCATCGCGCTCATCATTCCAAAACTCCAGAGCACCCGGCGATCAATATGAGCCCGGAGTCTCCAAAGACGTAAGGCCGCGCCGACCAAATGGGGAATGGCCACCGCTGCAACAGCGAGTTTTGTGTTTGCCGTCAGGGCGAGCAGAGGCGTCAGAAGACTGCCGATTCCAAAACCGCCGACCGTCAACTCACTGAAAAACATGGAAGCGTATCTCACCGTTGTCGCCCCGTTCGACGGAGTCATCACGGAACGCAACGCCCATCCCGGCGCCCTGGTGGGACCGACCGGAGGACCGGGAGGAAACTTGCCGATGGTGCGACTCGAACACAATACCCGCCTCCGCCTCATGATACCGGTCCCCGAAGCCAATGTCGGTGAAATCGCCCAGGGACAGAACGTGAAATTCACCGTTCCCGCGTATCCTGGGGAAACTTTCATCGGCACCATTGCACGTATTGCGAGAACCGTTGAGATGAAGACCCGTACCATGCCTATTGAATTGGATGTCGAGAATACCTCGGGCAGATTAGCGCCGGGCATGTTTCCGGAGGTGGAATGGCCCCGTACGTCGATCTCGACCGACGCTGTTCGTTCCCATTAAGGCGGTGGTGACGACGACCGAACTGACGTTCGTGATCCGCATCCGAGAAGAGAAGACCGAGTGGGTCACCGTCAGAAAGGGACAGTCCGTCGCCGATCTCACGGAAGTATTCGGCGATCTCCGAGCGGGAGATCAGGTGGTCGCGCGTGCCACCGATGAGCTGAGGCCGGGGACACAGGTGAGGTTGAAGCTCCTCCCCCAGACGTGACTGTTCTTCGTGTCCAATCCGCCGAGACTCGCTCCGCTCAAACGTCAAGCCGGACCATCGTGCCAAGGTACCGCAACAGGTCAGCAAATAGGTTCTAGTCGTGTGACAATGGATAACGCCCGGGACTTCCTCTGAAGGGCATCAAGAGAATTCGCGCGAACGATAATTGATCTGGGTTCCGAAATTGCTCAAGGCCGAGGACCATCTCGGTCTGGCCATCTTGCGGCTCAGCTCTATAGGTGCCGAACAGCTTGTCCCACCACGAGAGGTTAAACCCGAAGTTGCTGTTGGTCTCGTGAGAATGGATGGAGTGATGAACGCGATGCATGTCGGGGGTCACGACTAGCGAACGGATGAAACGCTCCAGCGTGGTGGGTATGCGGATATTACTATGATTGAACATCGATGTCGCATTGAGCAGCACTTCAAAGATCAGGACCGCTGCCGGTGAGGCCCCCAGAAGAACCACCACCGCCAGCTTAATCAACATGGACAGGGCCACTTCCATCGGATGAAATCGCACGCCGGTCGTGACATCGAAATCGAGATCGGCATGATGCATCATGTGGAGCCGCCAGAGGACCGGCACGGCATGAAAGAGGACATGCTGAAGGTAGAGCGCCAGGTCCAGCGCGATCACAGCCAATAGAACCTCCACCCAAGCCGGCCAACTCAGATGGTTCAGGAGTCCCCACCCCTGCTCGGCGGCCATCATGGCGCCTCCGACCGCTCCCGCTGCAAATAGCGCTCTGACAACCATCGTGTCGAGCAGAACGACTCCCAGATTGGCGGACCATCGCTTCGCCTTCGAGTGGGTGAGGGGACGCCGGGGAGCGAAGACTTCCCACATCGTCAGCACTCCAAGCGTGCCGAGGAAGACTGCGATTCGAATCGCAGCATCAGCATTGATCATGGTTTTCCATGTTGAATAAATTTAGCTTTGAATCGGATAATCCCGATGACAAACAAGCCGATTCCCACGGCAATAAATATCCAACCGACAAGTTGAACCGCCAGGACGCCGAAAAATTGCACGAAGCCGGCTCCGACGGCGATGAACGTGAGAGCCGTCCTGATGTAGGCCAGAACCGTTCGCTCATTGGCGAGGACCGTTCGTTTCCTCGCCAGGTCGTCACGGACCGTTGCCTCCTCTTTCTGGGTTCTTCCGGGAGTTGGCTCAAGCATGCCTATTCGTAGCTCCGTCCTGCCTTCTGAATGCGCCATTTTACACCTAACGCGACGGCGAGGCGATCCGGTTAGGATGGCTGTTCCGAGCGTTTCAGACTCGTTGATGCAACACGCGAAAAATTTGATTAATGGTCATGCCGGTGGTGAAGCTCCGGTACGTGTGGATGGTCATGGGCGAGCGGGATGTGCCGGTGATGATGGGCATGCGGCCTCACGATCTCCTCTGGCGACTCATGATCATGCTGATGATGGTCGGTATGCGTATGACGGTGGTCATGCTCCGTTTCTTCGTGCAGATGGAGATGGCTGTGATGTTCGGACAGCAACAGAAAGACGCCGACCGCCATGATGATGGCAGCCAGCATCGCCGATCCCGTCCATCGTTCGCCGAGAAGAGGAACAGCGGCGACAGCGCCGATAAATGGGGCCGTCGCGAAAAAGGCTGCCTCGCGTGCGGCGCCCAGGAGGCGTAGCGCGTACAGGTCTAGCACGACACTGACACCGTAACTGAGGAACCCCAGAACCAGCGCATATCCTACTATGCGCGGCTCAGGCCAATGGTCTCCCAGCGCCATTGCCACACTTAAGATGCAGGCTCCTGCTCCCAATGTCTTGACCCGCACGATGGCGATGGGGTCTCGAAGTGAAAGCCGTTGAGTCAGATTATTGTCAATCGCCCAGCTCATACACGCGGCTGCGATAGCACCGGCCCCCACCCAATCGAAGTGAAGGGCACCCGGCTCATAACTCATGACGCCGGCACCCAGCAGGATCAGGAGAATCGCGCCTGCCTCGCGTCGTCCGAGATGTTCGCGAAAGAAGCCGACCGCCAGCAAGATGGTGAACGGCGCTTCCAGATTGAGCAGGAGCGATCCGACGACGGCCGAGAGTCGCTGAAGGCCGACGAGCAAGAGCACCGGACCGAGGATGCCTCCCGTGAGGAGAATGC
>JBOHOS010000393.1:0-2057 GCA_050731295.1 Nitrospiraceae bacterium
ACCGGACACGGCGCAGGCACGTCGGAATTCACCTGGACGCCCGATGCAAAGGACAAGCTGGATCGCCTGCCGTCCTTCGTCAAGCCGATGGTCCAGAGTAGCGTTGAGACCTATGCCCGAAAGCAGGGATTCAAAACGATCAATTTACAAGTCATGGATGATTCCAAAAATGATTCCAACGGGATCATCTGGTCATCGGACGCTGAAAAACGGTTAGAGAATATTCCTGACTTTATTCGGCCCATGGCGCGCCGGGAAGTCGAACGTTTGGCGAAGGAGCGCGGCGCTACCACCATCACGGCTGAAGTCATGGATGAAGCAAAAGACAAATTCATGAAGTTTATGTAAATATTGCTCAATAGGCCTGCCGGACCGAAGGCCCATCCGGGAGACCGGATGGGCCTTTCTTTGTGGAACCAAGCCAACAGAGGGCTTCATGAGACAGAAGAAACGACTGTGGGCAACGTGCGTGGGCTTGATCGGGACACTTGTTATTCTTCTCTCTCTTCCATCTTTCGCGCAGCACATTGGCACGGAACATGAGCCAGCACACCACCCTGATAGGCTTCAAGCCGATCCGGCCAAGCCTCTCTGGGAAGGGTCGGCGGAAGGCATCGCCTATTCTGAATTCAATCATCATCTGGCCGGATTTTTTGTCCTCCTCATCGGGCTGAGCGAACTTCGTCCTGCTTTTGGAATGGCAACGTTGTCGTGGGCGATGTTGTTATTGCCCGGCGCCCTTTTCGTGATGGGAATCTATCTGCTGATCTGGAGCGATCATGATGCCTGGCCGATCGGGTCTCACAGCTTGGTAGAGACTTACTCCAACGGAGACTGGGAAACGCTTCAGCACAAGCTCTTCGGGATCGTCGCCCTGTTCATCGGAACGATTGAGCTGTTGCGGCGAACAGGGCATCTCGATCACGTTTTCTGGAGGGTTCCTCTCCCGACCTTTGCCATCATCGGTGGACTGTCCCTCTTTCTTCACAGTCACGGCGTGCACCCGGCCGCCCACAAGATCGCGCTGCACCATGCCGCCATCGGCATCATGGCCATCACCGCCGGATCGTCCAAATTTCTGTCCGAATGGAAGCGGCGAGATGTCGCCATGCTGCTCGGGTCTCCAAAACGAGCCACCCGTTCCACATGGGAACTCGCCTGGGCCGCCCTGGTCCTGCTCATCGGCATGCAACTGCTGCTCTACACCGAGTAGGTTGCCGTGAGGGAATGGAGGAATTCATCACGCCCGGCGATCGCGGCTGTCCTGTCGGCTCTGCTGCCGGGATTAGGGCAATTCTATAACAGGCAGTGGGGCAAGGGACTTGGGTTTCTGATCGCGCTGCTCGTGGTGGGCGGAGTCTTGACCAGTTCAGCAGACCTGCAATCACTTCAGCAGTCTGTCGAGCAAGGTATCCTGCCGCAAAATATCGGCCGATTCTTTCTTCTGCTTCTGCTCCTGTTGATCATCGCAATCTGGAGCATCGTGGACGCTTCGCGCTGGGCCAAACGGTCACACAAGTAAGATTCTCTGCTAGCTCCCATAGGAAACGTCGTACTTTTTTATCCTTCCAGCTCTGTATCGCTAGGTCGATTGGTCAATTCGATGCATCCATAAAAGTTTCAACTGATTAAGGTCATCACGATCGGCGGCTCTCAAGGCTTCTAAATACCGTTCTCGTCTCTCCTGATCCACAGGCGAGGTTTCAACATGGGGTACATTGAGTTTGTACAGGAGAGCAGCGAGCAGGACCCGTCCGATTCGACCGTTGAAATCTTTGAACGGATGAATCCACTGGAACCGCCAGTCCGCCCACCCAAGCAGCTCGGCAACGCTCTCTATGGAAGTGAGAGATGTGTGTCGAAGTCGTTCTGTGAGATCGTCGCAGAATTGCCGCGTGAGTACCGGCACTTCATAAAAGGGCGGTGGAGTATGACTGCCCACCTGAACATTCACATCTCGATATCGACCTGCCCAGTCCGGAAAAAGGTGAGCAGCTAACCTCTTATGGCGGTGACATAGCCACTCCGGGGTAATGATGATCTGATCGGCCGGGATT
>JBOHOS010000394.1:0-4505 GCA_050731295.1 Nitrospiraceae bacterium
GGGCAAAAATGTGCAGGTGATCGACACGGCGACGCACCAGATCGTGAAGACCGTCGCCGTCGGCGCCGACCCGCACTTTCTGGTGCTGAGCCCCGATGGCCGTATTTGGGGCACGAATGCCGGCGGCGACGACATTTTTGTGATCGATCCGGTGACGCACGAGAAGGTGGCGACGGTGGATGTGGGGGCTCAACCTCAGCAGATTGCCTTCGGCTATAAGGGCATGCAAGGCCCCAACGCCTACGTCACCGTGAGCGGACTCGGCAAAGTCGTGGTGATCAACGCCGAGTCCAAGCACTTGCGTGTCGTGGACCAGATCGAGATCGGGAAAGGACCGAACGGCATCTGGGCGAATCCGGAAGGGACGCGCCTATTCGTGGGGCAGCAGCCCTCGAATTCGTTGAGAGTAATCGACACCGGCACGAACCGAATCATCGCCACCGTGTCTGTCGGCAGCAAGCCGATCCGAGTGATCGGGGGGCGGTGAAGCCATGCGTCTAGACAGCCGCCGCGGCCGAAGCGATCTCAATACGAGGAGTTATAACGGGCCGGCCGTCAAAGCGGCGTTCTTGGCAGTGGTCGCGATGTGGTCGCTGGGAATGCTCGATTCGGTCGCGGCCGAAGTTCGGCAGATTGGGTCCGCGCAAAATGCTATCGGTGTCCTTGTGGTCGTGAGAGCCGATGGAGTGCAGGAGCGGTTGCAGGGCGAAGGATCGCTTCTCCTGTATGAAGGGGATGTCCTTCGGACAGAGAGTGCGTGCCGCGCGCTGGTCGAGATCACGGACGGCGTCCAGATCGCACTCAACGAGCTGACCATGTTCAAAATGCTTGTGCGATGGGAGAAGCACAAGCCCATCATTCCGATCCTCCGCATGTCCCGTGGCGAGATCTGGGTGAAGACCGGCGGTGGATCGAGAGCCGTGGAAGTGGAAACGTCGGTGGCGAACGTCTCCGCTCGCGAGAGCGAATTCGATCTGAAGGTCAGTGAGGATGGCCAGACGGCGTTGACCGTGATTCAAGGCGTCGCTGAGTTTGGAACCCCCTTCGATACCTGCTCGGTGATGGCCGCCAATGCGACATCAAGCATCCGCGGCAAGCCATGCAAAAAGACTCCAGCGGCGGACAGCGCCCCCACCATCGCCTGGACGAATCCTCTCCTGAACGCCCCTGCCTCGAAGTAATCCTCCATCTGCCTTCTCCATGCGTGCGATCATCCCGGTTCTGAGTTGAATGAGCGAGACGTCGCTCGGCCATGCTTGGAGAGGAGAGACTCCACCCGCCGATCAGAGGGTATGGGGTAGCAGGCAGAGGCCGTCAGGGGCAAGAGCGTTAAAAACCGCTCACTCATCGATGGACTTGCCGCACTCCCTGCGTCGGTTTGACGTTTCTAATGACTTGGACCAGTCGCTGTACGATGTTCGGCTCCGGATCGATGAATTCGAGGCCGAATAGACGGCCGTTGACCCAGCGCACGCCGGCCTCTTTGACCGCAATGATCGAATCCTGTCCCGGGACATCGAAGTGCACCACGATGTGCATGGAGGGGACGACACGCATGTCGCTCTGCATCTTGCAGCCGCGCGGCGAGAGATCGAGCGCGACCCCGACGTCATCACCGAGACTGTTTGATGAGAGGTAACTCGTGAAGCTGACTGGAACACGCTGGTGGCGGCGCAGGTCCATGCTTGAAAGCACTATAGCCAAATTGTTTTATTTCAGCAAGTCAGCAAGCCTCCCTTCTCCGATCAAGCTCGCGCCGTGTCGGCCCTTGACTGACACGCAATGAATGTACTATCTGATGTTATTACTACGCTTAATGGATTAGGTATTTGCATGGAAACTCCAGATTGTGCTTTTATCAAAAGGTAGAGATCATGCTGACACGGAGCCTTTTTTGCCTCTCTCTGATGCTGGTGGGAGTCCCACTGTTCATCGAAGCAGGTCTGGCTTGGTCTGCGGAGAATCGGCCGAACCGAGGCGGGCCACCGCCACGCGCGATTGTCGCCGGCTTGCAGGGTGACGCTCTCCTCGTGCCCGCTGAATCGTCCGGCGGAACGACGTTCTTGCGTTTTCACGACGTGATCAGCTTCGGCGATCAATGTACGACCGGACTCGGCAGTGCGGTCGAAGTGCTGATCGGAAAGCAAGCGCTGGTGACGGTCTACGAGGGATCCACGGTCCGATTCCTCGATCAGGGGCCCGGCCAGACGATCGTTGAAATCATGAAGGGCGATCTGCGAATTGCCGCTGTGCGCGGCGATCATGCCATGGTGGTCCGTACCCCTAGCGCGACGGCCGTCAGTCACGGGGCGTTGATTCATGTCACCGTCACTTCGGGTGCGAAGCCGGTGACAGCGGAGTTCCACGAGAACGGCTCACATGCTGTCCGCACCTCCGTGACGCCCCCGAGGGAAGCGGTGGAGGTCGAAGCCTTCCAGGTTCTGGAAGGTCTGGTCCAGATGCAGGCTCTGGCGTCCGGTTCTTCGTCGCTCACCTTGCAGGCGGGACAGAGCGTGCAGATTCTCGGAGGGCGGATCGGAGGGTCATTTAAGGGCGCCGCACAGCGGCCGGCGCCTCTCCCGGCCACCAACGCACACGCGCCCGCCGCCCCGAGAGTGGTCCAATACCTGGTCGATCGGGAAAAAACTCAGGCCGAGGCGCTGCAGCGCGCCTTGCTGGAAGGCGCGGCTCAGGCGTTCGAATCGCAAGCCGACTTCCGAAACGTCATTCTCGCAACCTCCTTTGGCATCCAAGCAGTCAATACGTCGCCGGCGCAGAGTGGATTGCAAGGCTCGTTCAATGGCCCAGGGTCGTTGCCCAGGTCGCCAGTAACCGGCACGACTGTCTCTACGCCCTCTGTCCCGCCACCGACACTTCCTTCTCCAGGAATCGGTGGAGGACCAGTCAGTCCCTTCATCCCGCCATCGATTCAACCTTCACCTGGCGGCATCGGCCCCGTGGGGAGTCCAGTGATTCCTCAACCGATCCCTCAGCCGACGCGGCCGCTTCCGTCCTTACCCAGCTTGCTGGGAACCCTCGACATCCTACAACTCGACAAAGGAAAGGCGTTTAAGGACAAATCGGACAGATTTGACAGGCCTTCGCTTGGACGCGACCGATGAGGGTGAAGGGGAGCACGGGCAGCGCTTAGACCAGCTCCTGATACGCCGTCGCGCGATAGAGATCTCTCTTCGCCAATAATACGGTTCCCAATCCAAACAGGATCACCAGCAAGGCGACGAGCGCGCCGAGAATCGGCACAAATGTCAGGAAGGAATACAGAAGCAAGCCCGCCACGAAGGCCGAACGAGCACGTTCGGGATCACCCCATCTTCGGAACAGGATGAGCCCGGCCCACAGAATGATGACGATGCGGCACACGTACACGGCGACGAGATACCACGCGAGCAGGATGAAGGCGAGCGGGATTCCGACAATGGTGACGGCCAGCCCTATGGCGACAAGCGGAACCAGGACCAGTGCGAGGAGCCCCACGCCGAGACAGATGAAGGGCCGCCGAGTGAGGTGGATCAAGGCTTGTTGCGTCGAGGCGGGATAATAGCGAATCGCGATCAGGCCCACGACAAGCGTTGAGACGAAGTTTACGGTCACTGCGCCGAGTTTGAGACCTGCTATGGCCAGAACGAGGTCTTCCGGAGAGGGAAGCACACTCTGAGGAAAATCCCGCCGGATAATCCGACCAGCGACCACCGCCTGATCATCAACCGAAGCCGGATTGCGGCTCCAATACGTCACGTTGCCGGTGACAGCCGATCCGGATGTGAGACGAAGGGTCTCAGTGGCTGCGGTCAGGTTGCCTCCGATGCGATCGGACACCGTGATGTTCCTCGCGCCGATCTTTACATTCTGTGTCACGGGGGCGGCAATTCCGACGGCGTCTCCACCGGCAATGATCCCGCCCCGAATGGTGGCCAACGGTGTGAATTCGATGTTGGCGCCCGCGACGGTGACATTTCTGCCGATGGCGCCGCTCACGATGACTCGACCGCCGGCTAGGCGGGCATCGTGTGCAATGGTGCCGGAGATGATGACGGTTCCACCTGCCGCCAGCAGATCTCCGTTAATTGTGCCATCGATCAACACCTGGCCTCCGACCGCGTACACATCGCCGTTCACCGTGCCCGATATCTCAACGGTGTGGCCATAGGCGATGTAGTCGCGGTCGATCACTTTGCCGGCAGGTACCACCATGTGCTCGCGTAGCAAGGAATTATCCGGATTCCCATTCTGATCGACCCCCTGGGAGGCTAAGGGAAGCCCGGCGACAAGGGCAATCAAGGCCGAGACCTGAACGATGTGACGCTTCTTCATACGCATCCTGTATAGCAGCAGCGCGATCGGTTGCAATTTCAGTATGATCTACTTCTCGCCGTCGCGCTAGAGGTTGCGGTGAGCAGGCACAGGCGCTTCTGTATCGGCTTGGTTCCGATGAGGCTTCGGCACGCCCGAACGTTCCATCTACAGGCTGGCGGGAAGACTAGGAG
>JBOHOS010000395.1:0-7632 GCA_050731295.1 Nitrospiraceae bacterium
TTGTACACGTTGCCGGTAAACCCATTGATCGAGATGTAATCGCCCTCTTTGAGGGATAAAGACCCGATTTTCAGGGTTGTGCTGCTGTCGATGCTCACCGATTCACAGCCGGCGATGCAGACTTTTCCCATCTGCCGGGCCACCACGGCGGCATGCGAGGTCATCCCGCCCCTGGCTGTGAGAAATCCTTGCGCCGCGTGCATGCCGTGAATATCGTCGGGGCTCGTCTCCTGGCGGACCAGGATCACCCGTTCCCCGCGCGCGTGCATGTCCACGGCCTTATCCGGCGTCAGCGCGATCTTGCCCGCCGCCGCGCCGGGTCCCGCCGGTAAGCCTTTGCCGACCGCCGGATGCTTGCTTTCTTCAGCCGTGTCGAAGATCGGATAGAGGTACTGCGATAACTGATCCGGCCCCACTCGAAGAACGGCCTCACGCTTGCTGATCAACCCTTCGTTCACCATGTCCGCCGCGATCCGAACCGCCGCGATCCCGGTACGCTTGCCCACCCGGGTCTGCAACATGTACAGCCGGCCTTCCTGGATGGTGAATTCCAGATCCAGCATGTCCCGGTAGTGCTTCTCCAATTTCCTGTAGGTCTCGAGCAATTCTTTGTGCGCCTGCGGCATGGACTTGCCCAGCGAGGCGACCGGGAGCGGCGTGCGAATGCCGGCGACCACGTCTTCCCCTTGCGCGTTCAACAGGCATTCCCCGTAAAAGGTCCGTTGGCCTGAGGCGGGATCGCGGGTAAACGCCACGCCGGTCCCGCTCGTCTCGCCCATGTTCCCGAACACCATCGCGACCACGCTCACGGCGGTCCCCCAACTGTCCGGGATGCTGTATAGGCGCCGATACGTGACCGCGCGCGCGCCGTACCAGGAAGAGAAGACCGCGTTGATGCCCATGCGGAGCTGCTCGAGCGGGTCCTCCGGGAAATCGCGTCCGGTCTCCTTCGTCACCACCGCCTTCATCCGGATGACGAGATCTTTGAGCGCCTTGGCATCGAGATCGGTGTCCAGCTTCGCGCCGCACTCGGTTTTCTTGTGCGCGAGCGCATCTTCAAACCGGTCACGCGGGATGCCCATGACGATGTGCCCGAACATGGCAATGAACCGTCGATAGCTGTCGAAGGCGAAGCGCTCATTGCGCGTCTTGGCGACCAACCCATCGACCGTCCGGCTATTGAGCCCGACATTCAGCACGGTATCCATCATGCCCGGCATGGAAGCTCGCGCCCCGGACCGGACCGAGACGAGGAGCGGACTGGATGAATCGCCGAACCGAGCCCCCATGACCTTCTCAACTTTCTTGAGGGCGTGCAGGGCTTCCTCCCACAGGCCCGGCGGATACACCTTGCGCCGTCGGTAATACTCGATGCAGGCTTCCGTCGTGATGGTGAAGCCGGCCGGCACGGAAATCTTCAAGTTGGTCATCTCGGCCAAACCGGCCCCCTTGCCGCCCAGCAGGTCCTTCATCTCTCCGGTGCCTTCGGCCTTGCCGTCACCGAAGAAATAGACGTATTTCTTTGTACCCACGACCCTCTCCTCTTTTTTATGAAGCCAATGAATACTTATGTTGGAATGCTGGAATGTTCCAGACGCCTCCGATACCGGCGTATCAGATGCCGGCGGAGCAGGAACCCCAACACCACGATTGCGACGACGAAACCCGCGAACGCAAATAGTCGATAATCGACCTGCACGCCATGATCGAAGTAGAGCTTGCCGTCCCCTCCCTTCACCACTTCGGTTCCTTTCTGAAAGGAGTGGGTGTTCCCGGAAGGATCCGACAGGTTGATCCATTCGGAACAAAGCTGAACGCGCTCGTCATCCCCTTCGATCTTCTGCCATTTGAGGCGGAGGCATACGTCCTTGGTCGGATTGAAGAGATCGGGAGTCCGGATCAATTCATCGAGATTGACGCCGCTCCCCCAAATGCCGAGGAGAAAGATGGCATTACAGAGCACGATCATCACCAGGGTGACGAGCAGGTTGTAGCGCCGAAGACGCGAATCTTGACGCTCGGACCGTCGCGGTTCCGTGTCCGGATCTCCTCGCCAAGCCGGGACTGTGCTCATCTCAGGCTCCCTGCACCACAATCTGAGAGAAATCGGCCACGCTCAAAAAGAGACGGTCCACCGCGAAGAGCAACGACAGGCGGTTTCCCCTCAAGGCCTGGTCCTCCGCGTTGACCAGCACCCCGTCAAAAAACCCGTCGATGGCCGGCTTCATGTGAACCAGCGCATTGAGCGCCGCCGCGTAATCGCTTCGTTCAACGGCGGCCGGCACGCGCTCCTTGGCCTCCGATACGACCTTATGGAGATCGGCTTCAGTCTGATGTTGAAACAGAGCCGGATCGACGGCCTCGCGAGTCCACTGCTCCTTCTCGACAATCCGGTGCGCTCGCTTGAATCCGATCATGAGCGGATCGAACTCCGGCCGCGCCGTGATGGATTGAAGCGCCTTCATCCGCGCCAACATATCGGCGAAATCGAAGCCGGCCTTGCGATTGATTTGCAGCGCCGGTCTCAGCAGGGCATCCATGATATCATCACGCAGTCCATGCACCGTTCGGCCGTAATAACGGAGCCGTTCGGCGAGAAACTCCAGCGGTTCCGAAGCTCCGCCTTCCTTGAATCCCTGGTCCTGCACCAGGTCCTTGGCATAGCGCAGGGCATCGGCCATATCCAACGCGAGTCCGCCCTCAAGAACAAGCCGGACAATCGCTAGGGCATGACGCCGCAACCCAAGAGGATCTTCGGAGCCGGTCGGAACGATCCCGACATGGAAGAAGGCGGCGATCGTATCCAGTCGATCGGCAAGGGAGAGAATTGTTCCGGCTGCAGTTTTTGGCAATTCGCTTTCCAGGGTCCGAGGCAAATACTGCTCCGCGATGGCCTGACTGACCTCCAGACTCTCATGTTCATGCTGGGCATATTCTCCGCCCATCACACCCTGCAGCGCCGGAAATTCACCGACGATACCGGTCAATAAATCCGCCTTGCTCAATTGCGCGGCGCGACGGCAGGTCTCGCGATCTGCCAGCCCGTCGGCCAGCTTGTCGATCAGTCTCATGAGACGCTCGGTCTTTTGATACAGGGTGCCGAGCTTTTGATGAAACGTCATGCCTTTGAGCTTGTCGACCCGGTCAACGAGGGGGATCTTGCGATCTTCATCAAAAAAGAATTTCGCGTCGGCGAGACGCGCCGCCAGGACCCGCTCATTGCCCTCTCGGACCAATCGCATATCCGGAAGTTTCATGTTGGTCACGGAAATAAACGCGGGGAGCAAGGCGCCCTTGTCATCCATGAGCGAGAAAAATCCCTGGTGTTCCTTCATCGACGTCATGAGGACTTCCTTCGGCAGTGAGAGATATTGCGGATTGAACGTTCCCAGAATCGCATGGGGATATTCAACAGTATAGACGGCCTGCTCCAAGAGGTCTTCGTCACGGTGCACCGTCCCGCGAGCTGAAGCGGACAGCGCGGCAACCTGTTCAACGATCATCGCTCGCCGCTCGTCTTGATTCGGCACGACGCTATGACGATTCAAGACACTCAGGTAGGAGTGATAATCCTTGACGACCAGCCCCTGTTTATTCGAAGCACCCGACGATCCGGAGAATCGATGTCCGCGAGTGCGGTTGCCCGCCGCCAATCCCCCGACCTCAAACTTGACGATCGCCCCGCCATAGAGAACCAGGAGCCACCGAATCGGCCGAGCGAATTTGATGCCGGCGGCGCTCCATCGCATGGATTTCGGAAAGGAGAGTGAACCGATCAGGATCGGCAAGAGCTCACTCAGGACCGCCGATGCCACGCGTCCCGGATCGCGCTTGACGGCAAAGAGGTATTCGCCCTTCGGCATGAGGCGGACCTTCAGATCTGCCGCCGTCACGCCCTGAGACGCCGCGAAGCCTAGCGCCGCCTTGGTGGGCGCCCCGGACGGGTCAAAGGCGACCGCCTTGGAAGGCCCCATCACCTCCTTGACCACCGCGGTCTGCCGCTCGGCCAGTGAATCCGCTACAAGCACGAGACGCCGAGGCGTGCCGAGGGTCCGCACGGTGCCATGCGCCAACCTGTGCTCCTTGAAGAGACGCTCCCCTGCCTCTCGGAGACCGGTCACCGCCATCGGCACAAACTGATACGGTAGCTCTTCCGTTCCGATCTCAAGCAACAATTCCTTGCCTGCCGACTCAGCCGGAGCCTTTGTTACCGACGTCTTCTTAGGGCGTGGCATGTCAGCGCGCTTTCACAGCCATCTTTCGGGACGGATGGTCGTGTTTCAGCAAGGGATAGCCGAGTTCTTCACGTTCCTTGAGATAGCTTTCGGCACACGCGCGCGCGAGACCTCGGACTCGGGCAATGTAGCCCGTTCGCTCGGCCACGCTGATCGCGCCGCGCGCATCCAGCAGGTTGAACATATGCGACGTTTTGATGCAATAATCATAGGCGGGCAGGGTCAGGCCTGTGCCGATCAGCCGCTTGGATTCCGCCTCGAATGCTTGGAAGGTCGCCATCAGCATGGCCACATCGGCTTCTTCGAAGTTATACCTCGAGAACTGCACTTCCGTTCGGTGATGAATGTCGCCGTAGGTCACCGCGTCCGTCCATTGCAGATCGAACACATTGTTCACCTGTTGGAGATACATGGCGATCCGCTCGGTGCCGTACGTGATCTCCACTGTGATCGGGTTCAGTTCAATGCCGCCGATCTCCTGAAAATAGGTGAACTGTGTGATTTCCATCCCATCCAGCCGCACTTCCCACCCGAGTCCCCACGCGCCTAGCGTCGGCGATTCCCAATCGTCCTGCATGAATCGAACGTCATGCTTCTTGGGATTGATTCCCAGACTGGCGAGGCTTTCGAGATAGAGGTCTTGAATATTGTCCGGCGAGGGTTTGAGGACGACTTGATATTGATAGTAGTGCTGCAATCGATTCGGGTTTTCGCCATACCGCCCATCCGTGGGACGGCGACAGGGCTGGGGGTAGCCGGCTCGCCAGGGTTCCGGGCCCAACGCCCGCAGAAAGGTCGCCGGGTGGAAAGTACCGGCGCCCATTTCGAGGTCGTATGGTTGATGAATGACGCAGCCTTGATCGGCCCAAAAACGGTGAAGGGAGAGGATCAGCTCCTGAAAGGTCACTGGTTATTCCCTGATTAGGTGGGGATGATGGACGGTTACGAGGAGCTAAACTACGCCAAGATAACAAGAAATTTCGCTCAGTGTCAAGACGACTAGGCTTGACTCGTCCTCTGGAAGCGATCCGTTTGATTCCCTATCAATCAAGGCTCGTGTGAAGCTTGGACGACTCACTCTTCGGTTGACGCGGACCTCATGATCGTCTATTGTCGGAAAAGTCGAGTAATTTAATGAAGAAAGTCTGATGAATTTTTCCAAGAAGAGCGAATACGCGTTGCGGGCATTGATTGAGCTGACGCGGCGCTATGGCAAGTCGCTCCTTCAGCGCCACGAGATTGCCGCGCGTCAGCGCATTCCCATCGAATTTCTTGAACAGATCCTGCTTGCACTCAAGAATGCCGGGCTCTTGGCCAGCCGGAGAGGCGTCAGCGGGGGGTACAGGCTGATCAAGTCACCGCACGACATCACGCTCGGCCAGGTGATCCGAGTGCTCGACGGCCCTCTGGCGCCGATCGCCTGTGTGAGCAAGACCGCGTATCAGAAATGCGCGGATTGCCCCTACGCCGAGGAGGCTACGCGCAACTGCCCCATTCAACGCGTGATGCTGGATGTCAGGAATGCCATTGCCGATATTCTGGACAACTACAAGCTGAGCGATTTCGTCAAACACACCGGGAGGCATGCCGATCGTGTCGATCATAGATAAGTGGATGCAACGAGCGCGCGCCGGCCGGCGCGCAACAACCACCCTTCTGTCTGTCGTGGGGATCACCGCCACGACCGTGATGGCATCCTGGTCATCGGTCCCTCTCCTTGAAGCGGCACAATCGCGAGAACTGCTCTTGGCCGTCTACAGCGTGCCGAAGGAGGCCTATGAAAAGCGCCTCATCCCGGCCTTCCAACGCCAATGGAAACAGCGGACCGGTGAGGACATCCGCTTCCGGAGTTCGTACGGCGCCTCAGGCGCCCAGGCTCGCGCGATCATCGGCGGATTCGAAGCCGACATTGCCGCGCTCTCGGTACAGGGTGATCTGGATCAGGTCGTGAAAGCCGGCCTCGTGACCCATGATTGGCGCAACGGGACCCATCACGGCAATGTCACCGCCTCGGTGGTGGCGCTGGGCGTCCGAAAAGGCAATCCGAAGGGTATCAAGACCTGGGAAGATCTGACCAAACCCGGCATCGAGGTCTTGTATCCCAATCCGAAAACGTCCGGCGGGGCAATGTGGGACATCATCGGGATTTATGGCGCCGGCCTCAAGCTGGCGGATGCCGCACAAGGCTCTCCCGACACCTATGCCGCGAGCCTGCTTAAACGGATTCAAAAGAACGTGAAGGTGATGGACAAGAGCGGGCGCGAGTCCGTCACCACCTTCGAGCGCGGGGTCGGCGACGTGATCGTGACCTATGAGAATGAACTGCTGCCCCGTATCAAAAACGGCCGCCCCATCGACCTCGTGCTTCCCGACCAGACGGTGCTGATCGAAAATCCGGTGGCCGTCGTCGATCGGCATGTGGACAAACATGGCGTCCGGGATGCGGCGGAAGCCTTTGTGGCCTTTCTGCATAGCGACGAGGCGCAGCGCGCCTTCATTGAGTCGGATTTTCGCCCCGTCTCGCCAAGCGTCGCACAGGATGCCCGCTCCTTTCCGACTCCCTCGCATCTGTTCACCGTCGCCGACCTCGGTGGATGGGACAAGATCGCCACGCTGCTGTTCGGACCGCAGGGGGTGTGGTCGCGCATCGTCGAGGAACTCGCGAAAGGACAATAAGAGAAGAGGCGCGGATAAAGACCCATTCATGATGACCGGTCATTCGCTCACGAAACTTGCCCTGCGATCCACGGCTATCGGGTATGTGCTTTGCCTCATCCTTCTGCCGCTCCTGACCATCAGCGCGCATTCATTGGACGGCGGACTCGGCAGGTTTCTGGACGATATTCGACAGCCGGCGGCCGCGTCGGCGCTGGTCTTGACCCTCGAGGCCGCGCTGGTGACCACGGTGATCAATGCGGCGTTCGGCATGCTCTCCGCCTGGGTGCTCGTCCGGTACGACTTTCCGGGCCGGGCGTTCTTGAACGCCTTGGTCGATCTTCCCTTTGCCATTCCCACGCTCGTGGCCGGGCTCATGATAGCCGCCTTGTATGGCGCCACCAGTCCTCTCGGCGCGTGGCTGCAGCGCGGCGGCATCGAAGTCCTGTACAACCTTCCCGGTATCATCCTGGCGATGTTGTTCGTCACCATGCCGTTTACCATCAGAGCCCTCCAGCCTGTCTTGATGGAATTGGAGAAGGACCAGGAGGAGGCCGCCTACACGCTCGGGGCGAGACCGTGGACGGCGTTTTGGCGGGTGACCGTTCCGTCCGTCCTGCCGGGACTGCTGACCGGTGTCTTTTTGACGTTTGTCCGCGCGCTGGGTGAGTTCGGATCGGTCGTCATCGTCGCCGGAAATATTCCCATGAAAACCCAGGTCGCGGCCGTCTATGTGTACGGC
>JBOHOS010000396.1:0-2538 GCA_050731295.1 Nitrospiraceae bacterium
CGCTTGGCGGCATCGGTCCGCAAGCGCGCCGCTCCGAACGGCGACTCCACCGGATTGGACGTCCGCAGATGTTGCCAGTGGGGCTGCGGGAAGCGGTAGAAGGTGACCAGCCGCTCCCAATCGGTCACGAGGCACTTCGCCGCGTCGGCATCACCGTGGGGCCCACACCAGGCCACAAACTGATCGCGGCGCCGTTCGGCCTCTCGACGCGTGGGGGCCGCGGGAATCTGCCGGAGGAGCATCGTACCGGCTGCCTGCTGCCGCTTCGGCAGTTTATCGAGCACATTGATGATCTTGTGGTTCCAACAGCGCTGCGCCTCGGCCTCCGGATAGACCTGGCGCAAAGCGTTCCAGATCCCTAGATGCCCATCGCCGACGACCAACCGCGGCGGCCGCAATCCACGGTCGCGGAGATCGCGGAGCACGGTGCCCCAACTCTCCGTGGATTCCCGATACCCTGGCGTCACCGCCACGATCACCTTCCGCCCATCACGTAAGGCCGCCAGGACCACCAGCAGCGCCGCCTTGTCCTTCTCCAATCCCGCTTTCACATAGATCCCATCAACCCAGCAATACACCGCGTTGAGCTCATCGAGGCGACGGTTTTGCCAGATCGCCAATTCTCCCTGCCACTTCTCCTTCAGCCGCGCCACGGTGGAGCCGGACAAGGGTGCCCCATCTCCTAAGAGGCCTCGGAGCGCCAACTCAAAGTCCCCCAGCGCCAGCCCATGCAGATACAACTCCGGCACCAGCGTCTCGATCGTCGTGCGCTTGCGTTTGAACAGCGGCAACACCTGACTGACAAACCGGGCTTCACAGTCCCGCACCCGCGGCCGCTGCACGGTGATCGTGCCACAGCTCAGGGTCACGCGGCGCGGTTTCCCATAGCCATTCCGATAGCCACGTTCCTCGAGCGGCCGCCGGCGCTGCGATTTCTGGCGCCCTAAGAACTCGCTGACTTCTTCTTCCAGCACCTGTTGGAGGAATCCTTGCACCTGTCCCCGGACCCACGTGTCCAAGTGCTCCCACGTCACGCTTGACGCTTCCCCTGGCTCTGTGCTCTGCTTCTCCATGGCGGTGTCCTCCTCCTAATTCTGGCTGGGCTTCCCAGCCGGTTGGGTTTCGTCACCCGTGAGGATACACCGCCTCTTTTCTATTTCCCCACCTTTTGGTTATACCTCACCTAAGAACTATTAGGATCTAAGAGACAGCTCCCAACGAAGGCACTGCCCGAAACTGGATCGTATAGTAAGCACTTATTATCGCCACCATGTTTCAGTAATTCGCTGATTTTCTTGTAAAGGTCTATCATTTCTAAAATCATCAACGGACGATTTAGCTTTTTCAGCTTATCTCTGAGCAGAGGCTCTAACTTTTCAAGGTGACGCTTCCTGACAGGACCTTCTATACGTAATGGCCCATTTGGATTCTTAGGGTCTATTTGAATTCTTCCTGACTGCTCGCCACGGTTATTAAAGATGTGAGCGTTTGGATATTCTGTAATGTTTCCTTCCGGCGTAACCATTCCCTTATCTATCCGAGCCGTATTCTGACTGTCGAGACGAATCGGTTTACCGACATTTCCTGTCGGATCTGTTAAGTAAGTCGGCCTATTACTTACATAAACATAGAGGTTGGCATCGCGTTCTCTGATACGAAGAGGATCTTCACTAAGGAAGCGTTGATGCAAAGGTGAATAATAGCGAGCGCGGAAATAATAGAGTGCGGTGTTATCGTTTTCTCTGCCGGTAAACTGAAACGGATTGCCAAATGCAGGATTAGTGGATTGAGTCTTGCCGAAGGGCTCGTAGGCGTACTGAACTGGCGAAGTACCGACTTGATTGATGAATGTGAGTATACTGTCTAATCCATCGTAGATGGAAAAATAGGTTCCGTCTTGACGTCGGATGCCAAAAACTTCATCAAAATCCAAGCTTCGCAGATAGCTCGCGGTGACAGCACCATCAACCATCTCCTGAGCAACGTCGTTCCCATCGTAGAGGGACTGCGCCGTGACCCCATTAATTGTCTTGCTCACCCGCCGCCCCAGCGAGTCGTAACTAAAGCTGGCAGTCGTACTCGGACTATTGAGAGAAGTCAGGCGATTACGCACATCCCAGGTGTAGGTCGTCGTGCCGGTTACGTCAGTTTGGCTAGTTAGATTCCCATTCGCATCGTAGGTCAGATTCGGTGTTGGGCTGTTGAATTGAATCTGTTCATTCGCCGCATCGTACCCGGTCTGCGACACGGCTGCCGGCAAGAGCGACGCCGTGCCGTTTGTCCGCGTCAGGCTCGTACGATTGCCTGCCGCGTCGTAGGTATAGGTCAGGTCCTCAATGACCGCTGATTGGCTCTGGTACAGGATTCTTGTGAGGCGATCGGCGTTGTCATAGGTGTAGGTTGTGTTGACACCGTTCGGATAGGTGAGACTTGTTCGCCGTCCCGCCGCATCATAGCCAAGTCCGACAATTTGGTTATCTTGCGCCACCTGCGTAAGCCGCGAGGCCGCATCGTATTGATACGTGACGGGGGCTTGCC
>JBOHOS010000397.1:0-1220 GCA_050731295.1 Nitrospiraceae bacterium
GTACCAACTCAGTCCAGCCTGAGCGCCTTCCAGTGTGAGGAATTCGAATATGCGTTGGTCGTCATGGATAGGGACACCCCATTCTTTATCGTGATAGTCCATGTACTCCAATTTGCCGAGGTCCACCCAAGGACAGCGGCAGATGTCAGGCTTTTTCCCCATATTGGCTCCAAACGATAGTTGCTTAGTATACATCTGTTGATGATCTATCTCTTGATAGATTTGCGGGACGGCTCACGAGCTGCTCGATGTAAAAGTCTGATCTGATCCTGTTGCTACATTCTTGCTCAACAAGCTTTGGACCCGTGCTAGTTGTAAACCCTCTCTGCCGATGCTATCGTGCCCACGCCGGTGGAAACAGGCCTGATAACTATGGCCGAGATATACAGCGGGCTGATATCTGAATACACAGGAGGCCTCCAGTACGAGGTTGAGCGGAGCAGCGCGGCCTATCAGACGGAAGTTAAGCGCTTGGAGCAGGGTCGCAAACGACTTTGTTCAGACGCTGACCATCTGCTGGCTTTATGCAACCAGGGCACCTGATTTCGTCGATCTGATGCGCAGTGTTGATGACATGGAGTCAGCTACTACATTGCGCTCCGCGATCGAGCAGGCGGCACACAATCCGGCTCTCGGGAGTTGCGTTATCTAATCGAGCTCGCTCTTACAATAAGGCGCTATTCGTGGATCAGCGTATGTGCAACACGTCATTCGAGAAGCGCCTTGTCTTCTTCGAGCGTCGCGTGAACGCGTCCGGCATCACGCCTGAGGTGAAGCAACTCCCATTCACCCCTGTTCCCTAAAGCGGTTAAAGCAGAAGTGGTGCGCGACCTAGTTTCGGCCATGCACAGGCGTGTCGGTATATCCTTAGATTCAGGAGCGCATGGCGCTGGTGGAGCGCGGTGTCACCATCGGCTACGACTCTGTTGGAGAACGGCGAGCCGCAAACGATGAAGTGTTCGAAGTCTTCGCGCTCGTGCTCGTCCTCGTTTTCCAGGGACTCGGCTTTTGCCCTGTCCGGTGACTTATTCGTGGGATTCTTCAGTAAGAGACCCGATTGAGCCTCTCACGAAAGTTCTCTCCGGATACATCGACCGTAAGGGGAAACCGATTGATAACTGCGTTGTGGCGAACATCCCCGGGCGAGGCTGGAACCTGCGCGATGACGACTTCGAGGCAGTCGAGTGGGCCACCTCCCTTTTGTTCTTGGCGGCTTGGGC
>JBOHOS010000398.1:0-1352 GCA_050731295.1 Nitrospiraceae bacterium
GGGACGGTGAGATATTCTGTCTAACACATCGGGCATTTAACAAGCAAGGTGGACAGCGCCCTCTGGAAAGGAATTAAGGAAGATCGCAGTCCGCCACGCGGGTCTATCCCTTAGCCAAGGAAACTGATATCGTTGTCCTCGATAGCGTCTTCCTCCGGCCTGAAGGTGTCTTGCGCCATTGCATTCTAGAAGCGACTCGACACATCCCACAAGGAATCAGTAGATGAGGGTCTGCCGTTACCTTGCTCTTTGGATAAGGATTGAACAAGAATGATTACTTAGGGTCGGAATAGTCACTGTACAGCTAACAGACTTCTCTTCTTTCTTAGAGACGCTTGGCTCTTCGCTCGTTTGACTCGGACTAGGGTATGGAAGCCAGCATGTCGCTTGTGATGCTCGTTCCGCTGCTGCCCCTGCTGGCAGCGATTATCGTCCTAATCGGTGACGCCGAGGCACAGCACGAACGGGCGAGGCTGGGCGTGCTACCTCTCATGGCGGCGTTCGTCGGCTCCATCATGACCTTGGTGGCGGTCACGTCGGCGGGAGCCATCAGCATCCGATTCTACGACCCCTCGTCCATCGCCAATCTTGCCCTGCCGTTAGGCTTCCACATCGATCGGCTCAGCGCGGTCATGATGGTCATGATCTCAGGAGTCGGCACCATCATCTATCACTACTCCGTGAACTATATGTACCAGGATTCCGGCTATGGCCGGTTTCTCGCCCTCGTCGCTGTCACCACATTGGTCTTGCTCTGCATGGTGTCGAGCGCGAACTTGGTGATGCTCTTCGTGTGCTGGCAGCTCCTGAGTTACTTGCTCTCCTTACTTGCCCATAACCTGACCCACGCCGCCACGTTGGAAGGGGCGTTTCGAACCTTTACGATTCTGCGTGTCTCCGATGTGGCGTTTCTCGCGGGGATCGTTCTCGCCCATTCGCTGTACGGCACCATCGAGTTCCACGAGCTGTTTGTCCGAGCCGCCGACACGCCGATTACGCTCTCGCCACTCCCTGGAATCGAGATGAGCGGCGCCACCGCGGTGACGCTCCTGATCTTCGTCGGAGCCATGAGCAAATCGGCGCAGTTTCCGCTCCATATTTGGCTTCCGCCCTCGCTCTACGCGCCCACCCCGGTCCATGCGCTGCTCCATGCCGGCATCATCAACGCGGGCGGCTTCCTGATCAACCGCCTCGCTCCGTTGTATGGATTGAGTCCGACCACCCTGCACGTCGCGTTTATCATCGGTGCGCTCACCGCCATTCTCGGCGCCTCCATGATGCTGGCTCAAAACGACATCAAGAAGACGCTCGGGTTCTCAACGATCGGCCAAATGGGCTATATGATCATGGAG
>JBOHOS010000399.1:0-1676 GCA_050731295.1 Nitrospiraceae bacterium
CTCATAAAGTCGAGCTATATTGTGATGTGCGTCTGGATAGTTCGGTTGGAGTTCGAGCACCTGCTTGTATGATTCGATGGCCCCCAGTCGATCTCCCCTATCCTCTAGAAGCACGGCCAGATTAAAGTATCCCAGCACCTCATTAGGCGCATAACGAATCGCTTCACGATAATGATGTTCAGCCCGGCCAAGAGCGCCCTGGTGATGGTGAAGACATCCCACATTGATATGTGCATCAACCAGGCTAGGATCCAACTCCAAGGCCTTATCATAGGCGTCGGTTGCTTCATGAGCCAAAGCCTTTTCCTCAAACTGTAGAGCTCGTTCGAACCAGTCACGGCCAGACTGGCTCTTTTCTGTCCCGGCCTGATTGCGTAACTTCCGCAGATCGCCTTCATGAGCTTCGAAGTTGAACAAGAATTGGCCGGACTCCGGTCGCCACCGATGACCCTCACTCACCACAATAACCCGCTCCCCATCGGCGTATACTCGGGCATTACCAAGGGGTTTTCCTTCGGGCAATTGCTCCTTGAGTAACCGCAGCACGCGCCGGATTTTAGTGGCTGGGATGCCTGCTTCAGACAGGCCTTTCGCGGTGCGAAGCACGATAAGGTCATGAAACGAAAACCGTCGCGGGCGAGTTCGCCGCCCTGTACGAAAAAGCGCAGCTTTAAGGCAGGTCTGAAACGTCGGCTCGGGAATGTTCAGGATACGAAGGACTTCAGGAACGGTGTAGTACTCAATCATCTCCTACCGGCATGTGCTTTTTTGGCAGGCACTCGTTCAGCACGCGATGGCAAAGGAATGGTCTTCTTGTCTTTCTTTGGTTTCTCCAAGCTCGCGCGAAGAGCTTGCATGAGATCGACAACCGGAGCGGTTTTCTCTTGAGGCTCTATCGTAATCTTTTCACCAGCTGCCTTCTTATTAATCATCTCCAGGACTCGGTCGCGATATTCGTCCGTAAAGCCCGTCGCGTCAAAGTCAGAGGCGGATAGCTGTTCAATTAACGTCATCGCCAAATCAAGTTCTTGTCCTGTGGTGGTGGCCTCACCTTTCGGGATTTCGCCAAAGTCCCCGACCTCGTCTGCATGGTACATTTTGTGGAGCATCAAGCCGCCGTGGGCAGGACGTACGAGGACTAAACTTTCTTTTCCCCTCCAGACAAATTTGGCCAACGCAACTCGCTGCGACTTCTCCATGGCGTGTGTTAAGAGCGCGTAAGGTTTATCACCTCGTTTATCGGGTCCGAGAAAATAGGTGTTTTCAAAATAAATCGGATCGACAGAAGTGAGGGGGACAAATTGAACAATCTCGATCATATCCCCTGCGGAAGCTTCAAGTTCCTCCAGCTCTTCTTTGGTAATCTTCACGTACTGTCCCTTTGCAATCTCATATCCTTTTACGATCTCATCGCGCTCCACGACCCGATCACAGACCGGACAAAACAACTGCTGTTTAATTCTGCTTCCACACTTTTCGTGGATCTGATTGAAATGAACATCCTGTTCTCGAACAGCGGTGTAGAGATTGACGGGAATCGTGACAAGCCCGAATGATATCGCAGCAGATTGCAGCTTACGAGGCATGACACTCACTCCTTTAGATAAGGTAGTGTATTGAGAGGGAGGTGCTAAGGGTATCAGCAGATTTCTTACGTACTTTAACGCACCTAGGAG
>JBOHOS010000400.1:0-3865 GCA_050731295.1 Nitrospiraceae bacterium
GTCTGGCGCTGGCGGAGCGTGCTGATCTCGTTGATGCAGGCGGTCAGCTCGCCGCGCTGCTCGACGAGCCGCTGCTGGTGCCGTATCTCTGTCTATTCGCCATTGATATCCCGCTTTTTAGTCTGGCTCATTCGCATCGGAATATACTCGTCGGCCTCGGCGCCTTCGGGCAAAGCGCGCGCGCGAGCGCGTGGCGGTCCGTGACCCGCTTGGTGCTCGTGGTGGTCCTGGTCGAGTTGGGCCTGTCCGTCCCGGGCGCGATCGCGGCCAATATCGGAGCTTCGCTCGCCGAACTGGTTGTGGTGCGCCGGGCGATCCGTCCTTCGCTCCTCGGCCGATTTTCCTTGTCCGTGCGGCCGCTCTGGAATTTTGCCGCGCCCTTGTTCTTCTCGTCCCTGAGCCTGAGCTGTTTTTCCAGACTCGACCTCTTTGCGCTCAAAGCGCTGAACGGCACGGCGCTCCAGGCAGGCATCTATGGCGCCGCGCAAAATCTGTCGCTGCTTCCCGGCATTTTCGCGATTTCGTTCTCCCCCTTATTGCTCTCCACGTTGAGCCGGACGTTACACGTCGGAGAGGAGGCGCTGGCCCGGGAGCTGGGACGCAACGCCATGCGCCTGGTGATGGGACTGTTGCCCCTGGCCGCGATGATCGCCGGCGCGGCGCCCGACATTGTCGGATTGTTGTTCGGACCGCGTTTCGCGCCCGCCGCGCCGTTGCTCGCCATGCTGATCGTCGGTTCCGTGGCGCTGGTCATCGTCTCCGTATCGACCGCAATTCTCACGGCGGCCGGCGAGCCCGGCCGGACGTTGGCGCTGACCGGGCCGCTGTTGCCGGCGGCGCTCGTCGGACACGTGCTGGTGATTCCACGATTCGGGCCCGCCGGCGCCGCCTTCGTCACCACATTGTGTGCGGGTGTGTGCGCGGTCGCGGCCGTGCTGGCGGTGTACCGTCTCTGGGCGATTCTGCCTCCGGCCGGAACGTTGGCCCGCACCGCCCTTGTCAGCGCGCTCGCGTATGCGCTCGCCGCCGCGTGGGCCACCCCGGGGTTTCTGTTGCTCGTCAAGTTGCCCATCATCGGCGTTGCCGCCGTGTTCGCCTACTTGCTCCTCGGCGAATGCAGCGCCGAAGAGATCGCCGTGGCCCGCTCTCTGGTCGGGTTGAGAACCGGGCCGGCTCATCAGCCGCATGAAATGTAACGGAACCGCCGTAGAAGAGCCTGGATGACGCCCCACCAACACGGATCTTCACGGACCTGTGCGGCTCGACCGCTCGTTCATCTCGAATACGTCGTCACCGCCCTCTTCATCGCGACCGTGACCCACCTGGGTCTTCTCCTGCTGATGCCGGGCGGATACGAATTCTCCCTCGGCGCGATCCGCGTGCAGGGCGGTCACTTTCGGATGGCTCTCGTCGCCTGCTTTGCGCTCGCGTGCGTCAGAGCGTGGCTGTCCGGGACGCGGAACGGCATTCCCCTAAAAGAAGCACTGCGGGCTCCCCATCTCTTATTCCTGGCCGCCGTTCTCGCCTACAGCCTGTCGCCGCCTGGTACGGCGACCGGAGATACAGCGCCTGCCCGTTACCTTCCCTTCAGTCTTGTCCGGGAGCTCGATTTTGATCTCGATGAGTTCTCATTCCATAGCAGCGACAGACTCTACTTTATCCAACACATCAAGGATCAGGTTGTGTCTTCGTATCCGCCGTGGACCGCGGTTCTGGCAATTCCCGTCTATCTGAGCCCTATCTTGGCAGGGATCGAACCGGAATCACCCATTGTGGCGGATTTGGAGAAACGGTCCGCGACGCTGATCACGGCCCTGTCGGTTCTCGTGCTGTTCTTTGCGTTACGGCGGGTGACTCGAGAACCTCTGGCCTGGTTCATTGCCGTGATTTACGCGTTCGGGACGAGCAGTTTCAGCACGAGCAGTCAGGCGCTTTGGCAACATGGCTCAAGCCAACTGTTCCTCTCGCTGACCATCTATTGTTTGATCCGGGGCCTACACGAGCGAACATTTTCAGCCCTGGCCGTTCTTCCTCTCAGCGCGGCGGTCATCTGCCGGCCCCTCGATATTGTTATTGCGCTGCCGATCGTCATGTACCTGCTGCACGATCGACGAGAGCAAGGAATGCGGCTCCTGCTCGCCGGCCTTCCTGCGCTGGTCCTCTTTACGACATACAATATCGTGTATTTTGGGTCTCCGTTTACTACCGGGTTCGGAGGGGCCATCATCAGTCCGTCGTCGCTCGTAGGTGCGCACTTGGCCTGGTTTCAGACCCCTCTCCTTGAAGGGCTGCTCGGGGTCTTGGCAAGTCCTGGACGGGGCCTGTTGGTCTACTCGCCGATCTTTGTCTTCTCACTGCTCGGCATGGCGATCGTGTGGAAGGAACCGGGCCATCACCTGCTCAAATATCTCAGCTTGGGTCCGGTATTACTGCTGTTGCCCGTGGCCACGGTGGGCCATTGGTGGGGCGGGCATTGCTATGGTCCGCGGCTGTTGGCCGATGCCACACCTATCCTGTGCCTTCTCTTGTACCCATCGTTCGAACGGTTTCAACGGATGGCCTGGCTGAGGTATGCCGCCGCGTGTCTCGCGGTCATTTCGATCGGGATGCATGCCTTAGGCGCCTTCAGCGATTTGCGGTGGAATATGGATCCGGACGAGATCGATGGAAATCCCCACCGTCTCTGGTCGTGGGTCGAGAGCCCGCCGGTGTACAATGCCCAACGAATGATCGTTCGGTTCCGCTTCGGGAATGATTTCGGGGATGAGGCCGTATCCGGCGCCAGTGATGAGACGAACGCGCGCCCGCCTGCCGCGGGTCCGTGACGCGACGAATAGTCGCGTTACGTTTGCGGACGCCGCCGAGTCTTACGGGCTAATCTTGCTGATGATGGCGGCTGCCGTGATATGCAGAGAAAAAGCTGAAACTAGCCCTATTTGTCTCCCCCGCCGATGCCTGTGGACTCGGAGCTTGGCGACCCAACGCTGGGCCCGCTCAGGCTCGAATTGAAATCGGACCGGCCTGAAGACTGCGACGTGCCTAATGTCCCGGCGCTCATCTCGGATCCCGCTGGCGTTCTCTTGTCGGAATCGAACTCCGATTTTATTCCAATCTTCGGCGTGGCCCGCTCGACACTTTCGGGCGGCGGCGAGCCGGGATTGCCGGACATGCTGGGGGAGACCGGTTGAGCCAGGACCGGCAACGAGGCAAGCGCACAGAGTGCCATCGTCCCAGCGATAAGAGACAAGCGGTTTGTCATGTTGTTCTCCTTTGGCACAGCATCGTCTTGATAGTTGAGTCACACAGCTGGCTCCGAAGTTCGCCACATCACTTCACTGGGGATTTGCTCCTCTCTCCTCCCTCTTCCCAGCGGAGGAGAGGCGTAGGTGAGAGTAAAGAGGCTGAGAAATGATGAACGGCATTGTAGAGACAAAAACGCTAACGGGCAAGGCAACGTGACACGGTCGGCGAAATGGAGCGACGGATACCGAAGGCTCGAAACCTACGTATTGGGAAGGCGCCCCCTCCGGTTCCTTCAGGAATCGATTGGGAGCGCCTCATGGTGTAGGACTTCAAGGAGATGCCTCTTCTTCAGGAACTTCGGCGGCCCGTGGAGCGCCATCGCCGATCGGATCTTCCCATCCTCAGGATTCCACGCCCAACCCAACGCCGGACCAGGCGCGGAGAAGATCATGTCGAGTGATCGAATAGGACACCACCCCGTTTTTCTGCACGGGCAGAATGAGCAGGCCGTACTGGTCCATAATTTTGACGGCGTCGGCGATCGGCGTGTGATCATGCACGGCGACCGGACACGTGGTCATGATTTCAGCCGCGGTCAACGTGTTCAGGTCTCTCCCTGTCT
>JBOHOS010000401.1:0-2120 GCA_050731295.1 Nitrospiraceae bacterium
GCTGTATTATGCTCGATAATCGTCAGATCGACGCCCTGTTTCAGATTGTCGAGGCGGGCACTCCCGTCACGATCGTCGGCGCGATCAAGCGAACCAACGCCATCGCGATCGCGTTGGCGGAACTGGGGAGGTCCGAAGAGGGTTAACTGACCGTGAGGGACCTTGCCTGTCGGCTGAAAAATGCCTGCCTGCTGTGCGCCTTTCTCGGATGTTCGCTGCTCTCGCCTGTGACGTCAGTGAACCAGGGGCCGAAGTCGACGCGACGTTCGCTGAAGACGACAGACCGAGCATGGACAGCCTCCGCTCACGACACGTTGCGCTGAAGCGGCAATTGGCTCAATTGGCGCCCTCCGGCCACTACATCATCGTCGACACCGCCCGCAATCGCTTGTCGGTCAAACGCCGGGAAGACACCCTTCTTGAGGCGCTGGCCTCCACAGGCAGCGGAACCATCCTGGACAAACCTGATCAGCCGAAGCCAATCGAGTCTTGGAAGAAGAGATCAAGCTCGCCGCACGACCGCAGATCTACATTATTGTGCTGAACCTGCCTGAAAACGCCATCGTCGTGAAAGGTCGAGGGATCGAATTGCATCGGCTGCCCATGACCGCTTGGTGGCTCACTCATGAAGAGACGCTCGACGGCATCTTTCACTTGCGCGCGAGGCCGCCGATGATGCGTCCGAAAGCCGCTCCCTCCATTGATGCTCTTCCTCCGGTCATTGAAGTCAACGATATGCCGCAGGCGTACGACCTCGCCTTTGATTCGGGCCTCACCATGACGGTTGCTCCCGCTGCTCACGAGCACCCATGGCTGTGGGCACGAAGCCTGGCAACGGAATGGTGGGCTCGGCTGGCATCATTCGTTCCGTTCTGCTTGCCTCGCTCATACCGTTTCCCCCTCCTTGTTGGGATCGGTGCGAAGCAAGTTAACACAATATATTGCGTCGGTAGTGTCCAGTTAAGAACAGGGCAATTTCTCGCACCAATAACGGCGCGGGTTGTATGAAGTCTGAGTTGTCTCCGATTTGAATCTGGCATGCGGGTCTGCCAGCCTTCCGGTGATTCTTGTGCCGGAGGGAACCATGAACGTTGCCAGACCTTGTTTGCCCAGATGATGGAATTCCTGCCGTGGGAGAACTTTCAGCGGATTGTGGCACGCTACAGTTCGAGGCGCCCCTGCACACACGGCTACAGATCATTGTCCGTGACAATTTTCGAGAAAGTCCCATTGCAACAGGCAGTTCTTGGAGACGACTGGATCGCGGAATCGCCAGACAACGGCAACCAATTGAACCTGTTCGCTTTTTAACCGGACACTAGTGGTTGGCTTATAGTGTCTGATTCGTCGTTTTTACCGTCGTGATGGTCTTGGATTGAACCGGGTTATCCTTTTCCCGATGCCCGTCGTGAGAGCCGGCACTCGTTCGCTCGGTTGAGAACCCCCCGCCAGGGATCGTTTTTCGAAATTCGAGCACCCGTGCACAGGTGAAATAATCCTGATCCTTGTAGTATGCCGGGTGATTAGGGCATGGCCCTCTCGAAACGAGAGTGGGTCGGGCGGAATGCCCCGTTTTCCAGCAATGCACCGTTAGGTCTCAATCAGGCGAATGAACGAAGGTCCAAGAGAAATTTTGGCGTAGGAAGCGGCGGAGGCTGGAGAATCAATCGCGCGGGGTGGAAGCGCGAGATATGACGGTCAGTGCTGATGAAAAGAGACCGAACTACTGATCAATGACTTGGAATGGCACGATTGGGAAGCGCGGGTAAAGGATTCCAGAACTTTCTTGCCCCTCTCCGGAGTGAGCCCGGATTGCCCGATCCCGCATTGCGAATTTCCGGTTTCATGAGCCCTTGCTATCCGGGGCAAATACCTCCTCTAGCACCTCGAGAATTTTTTTCTCAACCAACTCCGTCGTAATTTCAGAGACCGAATAATTCCCTCGCTCTCCCGTAAATCCACTCCTGTTTTTAATCGGCGTGCTTGCTTGAATAGAAATTGCCGTGTGCCCAGTGTGAGAAAAGGAAAGCGACACAGTGTTTTCGGATGCATACGCAGACGTGGGAACACCCCCAATCGTTATGCTCATGGTTATTTTTGCATCTCGCTTGCTCCTCTCA
>JBOHOS010000402.1:0-2686 GCA_050731295.1 Nitrospiraceae bacterium
CGAATTAGCCGGATATAATTCGATATGGCGTTCTTTGCGATAGTACTTTTTGACGGTAGCCTCGTTGTTGACGAGGGCGACGACGGTTTGGCCGTTCCGAGCCGTGGCCTGCTTCCGAACCACGACAATATCCCCAGGCAAAATGCCGTCGTCCCGCATGGAATCCCCTTTGACCGTCAGCGCAAAGGACTGCCCCCCCTGCAGCATACTCGGCGGCACATCCACAAGTTCGGACTGGGGTATGGGCTCGATCGGGTTCCCGGCCGCAACGATCCCCGCCATGGCGATGCGAGAAGAGGGCGCGGCCAATTGCTTCAGGACGACCTCAACCGGGCCCGGAATGCGCCGCGTTCCACTTTCATATCGGGTAATCGTCATGCGCGTGGTCTTGAGTCGTTGAGCGAGTTGCTCCTGAGTGAATCCAAGCATTCGGCGGGCACGTTTAAGTTCATCAGGATGCATGTATCCAATGGTTACACTATCCATGAAGCCTTGTCAAGTGACTGAGTCGTGTCTTGAGGTTATCGCCTCCCACTCTTGTACTCGAAGGACGGCCTGAACTGCCATGGAGAACCGAAAGGCGTGCAGGATATTTCAGGGATACCCTCGCGAAGCATCAAAGAAGGAGAACTTGGGGGAGCGACCCGAGTGAAAATCGATCTGAAATGATTGTGCGCTCCCTATCGTCGCACTGCCGGTTTACGTCAAAGCGTTCAGTCCTACACAATTTTCGGACAAGGCCTGAGGCAATGTTTTTTGGAACGGCCATAGAAAAAAAGGGAACGAGGAGCGTACGATGGTGCGACTATGACATTTGCGAGCATCACGCGGCCCTCCCTAGGTTCTCTCCTTGGTCAGGCCCGTGCGCGCACGGACAGCCTCTTTGGCCTGATCCGGCCGAGCGCGCTCTATCACCGGCCGGTCCCGGAACGCCATCGGATCATTTTTTATCTCGGCCATCTCGAGGCGTTCGATTGGAACTTAATCGCAAACGCATTAGCGCTTCCCTCATTTCATGCCGCATTCGACCGTCTCTTTGCCTTCGGTATCGATCCCGAGCCGGGGCGCCTCCCGCATGACTCGGCTTCAGATTGGCCAACGGTGGCGGAGGTCCGCCGATATAACGCTCGGGTACGTCACACGCTGGATGCTCTGCTCGATGAGATCCCTGAATTCTTGCTTCATGTCGCCATCGAACACCGATTCATGCACGCAGAGACCTTCGCGTACCTCCTTCATAATCTGCCATTCGATCACAAAGTCGTTCCAGCCCAATCGCCGTCTGTGCAAGCTCCAGACCCCCTGCATGGCATGATTGAAATCCCTGCGGGATCCGCAACCCTTGGCAGAAGCCCGCACGACATCTCTCATGGGTGGCCATTTGGATGGGATAACGAATACGGCGTGCATTCGATGGCCGTCCCTGCGTTTGCGATGAGCACATACAAGGTCACCAATGGCCAGTACCTCGAATTCGTTCGGGCGGGTGCGGCCGCCCCGTATCATTGGATGCAGCGCGACAACGACTGGTACTGGAACACCATGTTCGGTGAGGTTCCGCTGCCGCTCGATTGGCCGGTCTACGTCACACACCGAGAAGCGTGTGCGTACGCCGCCTGGTCGGGCACGTCGTTGCCGACGGAAGCACAGTTCCATCGCGCGGCCTATGGCACCCCTTCCGGCAACGAACGGGCCTACCCCTGGGGCGACACGCCGCCTGATGACTCGCGCGGCAACTTCAATTTTCGCTCGTGGGACCCGATTCCCGTTTCCGCGTCGCCACACACCGATAGCGCGTTCGGCCTATCCCAACTGGTCGGCAACGGATGGGAATGGACCTCGACCATCTTTCACCCATTCTCGGGCTTTCAGCCGTTCCCGTTCTATCCAGGATACTCAGCTCCATTTTTTGACGGCGAACACTATGTCATGAAAGGCGGCTCTTCGCAGACCGCGTCATGCCTGTTGCGTCGATCCTTTCGCAATTGGTTTCGGTCAGATTATCGATATGCGTATGCCGGATTTCGAGTTGTCCAGAACTGAATCGATCCCTTCGGAGTTTCACTCGCCGCAAGGCCTATTCGACTTCGCGCGATCCGTTCGCGAAGGGTTGATGAAGCCTGGCCAGCGCGAACTTCCGTCTATCTATCTCTATGATGAGCTCGGCACCGCTCTGTTTGAGGCCATCACCGTCACGCCGGAATACGGCTTAACCCGTGCGGATGAACGCCTCGTGCGACGCTATGCCACGGCGATCCTCGAATATCTCTCCCCCCCTGTACTGGTCGTGGAGCTCGGGAGCGGGAGCGGGAGCAAAACTCGATGGCTCTTGGAGGCGCTGGCACGCCGCGAGGCCGTGTCTTATTTCCCCGTCGATCTCTCGGCGTCTGCGCTCGTGAAATGCCGGCAACAACTGCACGGCTTGGGAAGCGTCAGTATCGTCGGCCTCGAGAAATCTTACTTGGATGGCCTACAGGAAGTGGCCTCCCGCCGGCGATCGGGCCAGAAGTTACTCGTCCTCTTTTTAGGAAGCAGTATCGGCAATTTTGATCGACCTTCCGCCGAGGCCTTTTTATGTGAAATTCGACGCGGCTTGGAACCAGGCGATGCCTTGCTGCTCGGCACCGATCTGGAAAAATCCGCTGGCAAGATGCTCTTGGCGTATGATGATCCAGCCGGTGTCACC
>JBOHOS010000403.1:0-2672 GCA_050731295.1 Nitrospiraceae bacterium
CCTCGTAGCCGTTCAGCTTGGGCATTTCAAGATCGGTAATGATCAAGCCATACGATCCCGCGGACGCCTTTCGAAGACCTTCTTCGCCATCAACGGCCGTATCGACCTGATAGCCTGCCCCCTCTAACATCTTGCCGACAAATTTTCTAATACTTAACGAGTCGTCGATGAGCAGCAGCCTTGAACCCGCTTCTCGCACGCCTCGTTGACCGGATCCGATCACCTCTTCTTCGGGTTCGTCAGGCTCTGACGCGATTCGCGCGGTCAGCGCCAGCGCTTCTTCCCGCTGGTGCCCGCTGAGGAGACGACCGACATCCAAGACTAAAATCACATGCCCCTCGGGATCGATCGTCGCACCGACAAAGGACGATTCCAGAAAGGGCCTCAAGTTGCCGAGCGTCTTGATGACGATTTCCTGCCGGCCCAAGAGTTCATCGACTCGCAAGCCTTGCACTCCTGTGGCGGTTCGAACGATCACCACGGGAGTCGGCCCATCCACGCTGACAGGCTCGCGACCTAAGAGTGGGCCGAGAGATTTGACTTCAATCGCCTCGTCGCCCACTTGCAGCACGGCCCGCCCGCCTACGTCTTGAATGTCTGCCGATGAAGGCAGCACGACTTCACGGATACTCTGGAGCGGCAAGGCGTATCGGTCGCCTCCCACCTTGACGAGAAGCGCCATGGAGATCAGCAATGTCAGCGGCAGGCGCAGTGTAAATTTCGTGCCCAATCCCAACTCGGTTTCCACATCGATTTGCCCGTTCATTCCCTCCAGGGTTCGCTTGACCACATCCATGCCAACGCCGCGTCCCGCCTGATCCCCCACTTCGTCCGCAGTCGAGAAACCCGGCAGAAAGATAAATTTGATCGCTTCCGCGTCCGACATCCCCGTGGCTACCTCAGGGCGGACAAATCCCAGCGAGACAGCCTTGGTCTTGATCTTCGCGACATCAATGCCTCCGCCATCATCCTCAACTTCGATCACGACGGAGTTGCCTCGGTGGGCCGCGTGTAAATAGACGGTTCCCGTGTCGGGTTTTCCACGGGCGGCTCGAACCGCCATCGGCTCGATTCCATGGTAGACGGCGTTTCGCACCAAATGGATGAGCGGATCAACGAGACGTTCGACCACTCCGGTATCGACTTCCGTGTGCTCCCCGGAAATGACCAGTGTCACATTTTTCCCCGTCGCTCTCGCCATTTCACGAACCGCGCGTCGAAATCTGGTGAATGGAGTTCCCACCGGCACCATGCGCGCGCGCGCGATCTCGTCCCGCATGCCGAGGGTGAGTCGCTGCAGTAAGCTCATATCCTCACGGGCTTTACGAATGGAGCCGCTGAGCTGGGACATGGACTCACCGACATCTGCCGACACTTCGCCCATCCGCCGAGCCAGAATATTAAAATCGTCATACCGATCAAACTCGAGTCCGCCGAAATCAGTGAGTCCTTGAAACTCCGATAGGCTCGATGACGGGTCGGCCGGAGATGCCGCGGGCAATGTGAACGCATGTTTCTCCTCGAACGTACGGACGGCATCCAGCATGCGCCCCTTGAACATCAGGACTTGATCGGACAGTTGCTCAAGGGCGACGAGCCGTTGCTCCAGCCGGCCTCGACTGATCACTAACTCGCCCACTAAATTGAGCAGCCGCTCCAGGCGGTCGCGGCTGACCCGAATCACCGCACTCTCTTCCACGGTCTTGCCGTCGGTCTCTTTTCGCCGTTCTCCTTCTGCGCGCCGGTCGCTGTCCGCCGACTCGATCCTCCCGGGCGGCGCTTGAGTCCGACCCTGAGTGGTGGCCGGAGGTGAAACGGCGCTTGTCGACAACACGTCGCCGCCTGGGGCACCGGTTTCCGCCGGCTTGAATTGGATCAACCGTTGGACAACGGTGCTGAACTCTATTCGCGCTTTCTTCACGAGGCCGGGGTCACGTCGCATCAAAAGTTTGACGACGTCGACGGCTCGAAAAATAAGATCCGTCAATTCCGCTGTAATCGTCATCCGGCTTTCGCGAATTTCACCCATGTAATCTTCCACGTAATGGATGAGATCCCCGATGGATCTAAATCCTACGGTATGGGCGGACCCCTTTAACGTGTGCGCCGCTCGAAACAGTTGCTGAACAATCTCTACATTGTCCGGCTCTTTTTCCAAACGCAGCACAGAGGCCTCCATGGCTTCTAGGTACTCCTGCGCTTCAGGAGCAAAATACGAGAGGACCTCGGCATCCAACTCCGGATTCAGATAGGTGTCCGGGTACGTGTCGGGTGAAGGTGTTCCGGCATGCAAGGGGCCGACATCGAGGTGGGTCTCGGAAACGGTTTGAGGTGAAAGACCGGCTTTCCAATGCTCGCAACAGTCCGCGTCTTCCGCGCCCTCGTTCCGAATCTTCTCGATCTGCGCTCTGAGAGCATCCGTCAGACTGCGTAACATCTCGATCCGCTGAAGCCACTGCTCATGCGTCTCCTCATCAGCGCCTTCCAGCGCCGTTTCAAGGAGCTCGGCAAGACCGGCGATCCCGGCAAAGCCATATAACGAGGAGGCGCCCTTCAGCGTATGCGCCACGATATATTGCGCGTGCACGGCGTCTTTCGGCAGATCCCCGTCCCCGCTCGGATTAAGAACGGCCCAGAGCTTCGCGAGCCCGTCGGCAGCCTCCGTGACAAAG
>JBOHOS010000404.1:0-1218 GCA_050731295.1 Nitrospiraceae bacterium
ACGCATAAGAAAATGCCACCTGTCTGGCCTCCAAGGCCCGGAGCGCCAGTTGGCCGTTGACATTCAAGTTGCCGCCGTTGCTAGTCACCGTCACAGGATTCGGCAGAAATGATCCGCCGGTCGCGACGTCGGAGACGTTCATGCCGAACGCGTGATTGCCGTAGAAGCCTTTGAAGTAGAGACCTGCGGCCCCGGATGCAGAGAGCGAGCCGCCTGGCTGATTGAGTTTGTTCACGAACCCTTGCAGCTTCGCTTGATTAGCGGCCGACGTGTCATTGAAATTCGTATTATTGATGTCCTTCACCGCTTCCCCTAGGCCTAAACGGTCGATACCCTGACCGCTGGCTTGGCCGCGAATGTCCAGCGTTCTCGACATCGCCAACCCGGCGGGATTCCAGTACGTCGCCAGCGAATCAGTGGTGACCGCCACACCGGCCCCCCCCATCCCGGTCGCCCGCGGACCGACGATCACGAATTCCACGGCTTCCGCAGAAAGAGGAACGGTCAGCCACAGCAGGACAATCTGGATGACGACCGGCCCAGCTTGACAGGCTTTTCTCACCATAGCGTCACGGCGCGGCGGAGTGTTCAATAGAAGGCCGACGAAGAAAACGTACGTTAAAATACGCCGGTCGTCAAGCAACGCGCTGAAAATGCGCAAGATCACGCTCAGCCGTGTTTGACCATTCCGTCTTCCATGTGAATGATCCGATCGGCCTGGGCTGAGAGTTTTTCATTGTGCGTGACGATGACGAAGGTAATGCCGCGGTCCCGATTCAAGGTGCGCATGAGTCCGAAGAGGGCATCACCCGTGTGGGTATCGAGATTGCCGGTGGGCTCATCGGCGAGTACGACATCCGGCCGCTGCATCAGCGCCCGCGCCACCGCGACTCGCTGCTGCTCGCCCCCGGACAGTTCGCCCGGTTTATGCTGGATTCGGTGCTCAAGCCCGACGTCCTTGAGGAGAGCGACGGCTTCCTCTCTCGTCTGCTCAGCCGGCCGATTTTGAATGTAGGCCGGTAAGCAGACGTTCTCGATCGCGGTAAACTCCGGGAGCAAATGATGAAACTGAAAGACGAAGCCGATGCGACGATTGCGGAACTCCGCCTGCTTCTGATCCGGAAGTTTGAACAGATCCTGGTCGTCGAACAGGACTGTGCCGCCCGTCGGCCGATCGAGCGTTCCGATGATGTGCAGCAGGGTGCTCTTGCCGGCCCC
>JBOHOS010000405.1:0-2548 GCA_050731295.1 Nitrospiraceae bacterium
CGTCACTACCTACCTCGGACAGCGCGGTCACACGTATGAACTCCTGGTCGTCGACGATGGGAGTCAAGATGACACGGCCGTCCGGGTGGAGACCTTTCGTATGGCCGAACCCGCCCTGCGTCTGATCCGATTGCCCAGAAATACGGGAAAAGGGGCGGCCGTTCGAACCGGTATGCTCGAAGCGCGCGGCGAATGCCGCCTGGTGGCGGACGCGGACGGCGCCACCCCTATCCAGGAATTGGAGCGGCTGGAATCCCGTCTCCGGAAAGGGGCGGATATCGCCGTCGGCTCGCGGTCCCTGGCCTCTCACGATCGTCGCTATTGCGTCAATGCCAGGAGGCACCGGACCATACTCGGGAACTGCTTTAACGGCATCGTACGGCATCTCGGCGTCAATGGTATTTTCGACACGCAATGCGGGTTCAAGCTGCTGCGCGGGACCGTGGCCCGGGATCTCTTCTCGGTAGGGCGGGTGAACGGCTATGGATTCGATCTGGAAATCCTGTACATCGCGCAGCGTCGCGGGTATCGGATCGACGAGGTGCCGATCAACTGGAACGATCAGCCTGGGTCCAAGGTGCACGTCTTCCGGGATGGCTTTCACATGCTTTGCGAGCTGCTCGCCGTGCGTCATTATTATCGACACGGCTATTACGCTCAAATGGACATGGTTCATGTCATGAGAGCGCACCGGCCTCAGGCCTTCACGTAGATGCTCACCTTCCGGTCCTGATAGATGGCGCGCCATTCCGGCCGTGCGGCCAAGGCGCGCTCCAAAAGCGTGTCTCGCTCGACGATGGCCCAGTCAACCTGATACTTGTCGAGCACGCCAAGTTCAGGCGGGTCTCGATTCGTCAACGCGAGGTAGTCATACAAAATCCAGCGATCCCCGACCCGCCATGCCGGCATTCGACCGTCGATGAAAATTTTATCGGCCGGACGCCACCATAAGAGAAAGCCGCCTGCGCCGTAGTCGTTGTACAGTCTCTTGCCGAGCTGATCGCGGTGAGCCTCGATCCACTGAACCGCTTCGATCGGGTACTCGGTGTCCTTGAAAAACGCTTCCGGCGCCAGACCGGATTGCGCCACGCGTTGCAAGTGGTCCGCCCCCAGCAGCACCATGGCCAACGCCGCCACCAGCGCGGCGCCGAAGGCCAGATACCTCAGGGACCATCGGGCTGCGGCGAGAAACATCAGCAGACGCCGTCGCAGCTCGGTCAGCATATCCGCAAGCAGCGGCAGGCTCACGAGCAAAAAAAAGGGCACATTGCGCCAGTGTCGTAGCGACAATACCAAGAAGACCAGGGTGATCGCCCACCGGACCGGCTCGGTGCGCCGGTACCATAGAACACCCATACCGGTCAGGACCGCCAGATAGGCGGCATAGGTGGCGCCGGCCCGCCGGTGCAGGGAAACCGGTTGCCATTCGTATAGCGTGTCGATCATGAATCGATCCGTGAGCGAGGCATAGATCTCGCCATGCAGCCGCCAGCCGTAAGGATTGAGAAGGGTGCTCAATGCCGCAAGGGCAAGGATCAGGGCAAAGTGGCGAATCTGCACCCACGAAAGCACCGGCTCGTCTATTCGACGGCTCAACGAGGGATAACGGGTGATGCCAAACCGCGCAGCACATGAAATGGCCAGAACGATGCCGAGCGTGAACAGCCCGGCGGTAAAGCCGCCATGCAGGTTGGCCCACAGCACAAACAGCGGCGGAAGCGCCCACAGGCGTGAGAGACGGCCGTCCCGGTACCGGCGCCAAAATTCGAGGACCACCGCCAGACCCAAGAGCGTGACCATTTGCATGCGCGCGCCGAGGAACGGCAACGCCAGCCATGCGACGACGACGACCGCGAGCAGCTTGGTGGTTCTGCTCGCGGCGACAGAGGCCACGCCCACGATGAATGCGCCGGCAATGACGGCCCCGAACACCACGATGACACCCAACCCTCCCGCTCCCCGATACATCAACCCGATGAGCCCATCCATCAGCCAGGCATGTTCGACCCACCGCCAGTCCGGCACGGTATGGGAGTAAGGGTCCGTCTCGGGCAGCGTCCAGTTCGTGATCAGGTCCAGTCCGGTCCGTAAGTGCCAGCCGAAATCGGGATCGACGAGGGGTTGAAGTGAGAGGTTGAAGAGCATGAAGAGAAGGAGGGCATCGAGAGCTGAAACCGACGAGGACTGAGGGTTCGCAGCCGGCAAGACTGGATCAGCATCTTCGTTTCCTTGCCGGCCATACTCTGTCCTCAGCACTCAGCACTCAGTCCTGTTGGGGTTTTTGACGAGCAGATTCCCCAGCACCAACCAATCGACGCCGGTGCGCAGAAAGCACTTCACCGCGTCGTCCGGCGTGCAGACGATCGGCTCCTGAACATTGAAGGAGGTGTTCAACAGCACCGGCACGCCGGTCTTTTGCTCGAATGCCTGCAACAGTCGCCTGAACCTGGGATTCGAATCACGATCGACGGTCTGAATGCGCGCGGTCCCATCGACATGAACCACCGCTGGCAGGATGCCTTTCGCCGATGCGCGGACCGGATACGTG
>JBOHOS010000406.1:0-1793 GCA_050731295.1 Nitrospiraceae bacterium
CATTTCGGACATTTCAAGGCGCCTAAGGGTTTCCATACTTCCTTAAAAGGATGATCCTGACAAATGAATTTCTGTTCGACGCCAGAGGATGTACTGTCAGATTTCCTCATGTCTGCTGAACTCATACGATTACCGCACTCACATATAGGATCCGGCATTTTACATCCTCCTTCTAAGCCGTTAGTTCCTTTGAGCCTCCATACATGATTGGTCGATCCTGCCTGCATGGCTGGCGTGACGCGAATCGTACGCAGGCTCAAGGAAAAGTTCCAGTTCCAGAAGAACAGGGACACCGCGGCCTTATTCGTGTGGAGGAAGAATGGCGGCGGACCATGCGACCATCGCCGTATCGAGACGGAGTGGTCGCTACGGGGCGACTGGACCGGCCTCTACGTGTGCCTGATCTGCGGCGAAGAACTGAGAGAACCGCACAGAAATTGTTAAAAACCGTTATCGGCATACGAAAGCTTGACAACGCAATATATAAGCCACCAATAAACAAGGAGACCGGCAAATCGGTCGCACACGGAGAAAGGAGGCGCGAAGGACAGGACAACCAGCGGGCTTAACCCGTCATAGCGGGAGGCTAGGCGCAAAGAGGCAGGGCAGTCAAGCCTATTTGATCGAGAAACTGCGTGCCCGCCCATTGACTTGCTGCTGCGTGTGGTTATGTCCTCAAACCGTGGATAAAGCGCTCCAATGAAGGGTCGTTGAAATCCCCATCTCCCTTCAACCTCTCCTTTTTCCTCGGCTCCCACAGTAGAAAAAAAACGACTGCCATGAAGGCGTCTGGCGACGCTATAGGACCGCTCGACTCGTCATTGCAAGACGACCTGCCGGGGCCGGCTCACAAGAGCAAGGAGAGTCTAGGATGCTGTCAACGCTCGTTCAGAGGTTTCGGAGATGCCTCGGCCATCAATGGGTCGAGAAGCCTGCGCCTGTTTCGACTCTTAATGCGAGACTATCCCCCCGGGATCCGGATGACGTGAAACTGGATCTCATCGGCCTAGCCTTCGACCGGGCGCTCGCACGGAAGAAGGCCCGCGAGGCTTTCCCCACCAAAAAGCAACAAGAGCCTCATGACGACTCCTCCTTCTCCCACACGCCTTCACTCGACAAGGGGCCATTGGCCTGGACAAGGAAACGAGGAAGCTACGGCAAGGAGGTCCCTGTTCCTCCAAGGACCGACGGACCGACGAAGGGAGAATTAATTAATGATGGCAATCGGGCCGGAAGCAGAAGCGGAACAACGTAAGGACGATTTGTTCGACAAATCGCTCAAGCGTGCGGGCTCCCATTCACATACACGTGGCGTCGACGGCCTGACGTGTAGCGAAGCCCAGGTTGACGCCATTCTGTCGGAAGGCGAGTCAACATAAGCCGGGGCGGTTGCAGCTCAGGGAGAGAACATTGTCAGTTTAACGGCTGTGGAAAGAGAGGTGCGTGTCATGTATCAAATCTCTGCATTACTCGGACTCATGTTCCTGACGTGGTGCGCGACGATATACGCGTCCTATGCCGGCGAGTCCCTTCCAAAACCTGTGACTCCGAGTGTTTGATTCACCACAACTTGTAGAAGTAAGGAGATGACCTGACTATGGAAATTCAACGAACATTACAGCAATGGTCCCTCGGTGGGACGCGAATCAAGTGGTCGGCGGTGTTTGCCGGACTTGTGGTCGGCATCGCCGTGCAGATGGTGCTCACGCTCTTGGGGCTGGCAATCGGCGCCTGGTCGATCGATTTGAGGGACGCGCAACCCGCCGGAGGAATTCCGATGGGCACCGGTATAT
>JBOHOS010000407.1:0-7835 GCA_050731295.1 Nitrospiraceae bacterium
CTTGGGGGTAGAGGGGTAGAGGTCTAATGGGATAGGATGACGGAAGGAAGCCGGCGTACCCTACCCTGCCCCTTATTCCTCACCGCATTGTCAGTATTCAGGAGGCCATGCAGAAAGCGTCCATCAAGCGGCTGCTGATTCGAGGGACCAATTGGATCGGCGACGCCGTGATCACTGAACCGGCGGTGACCGCCATGCGCGAACTTTTTCCTGCGGCGCGCATCTCGCTGCTCGTGAAACCGGCCGTCGCGGAACTGTTTACCGGCCACCCTGCGTGTGATGATCTGCTGATCTATGAGTCCCGCGGGCGCCATGCCGGCCTGGCCGGAAAATGGACATTGGCGGGCGAATTGCGCCGCCGCCGGTTCGACCTGGCCATCCTGCTTCAGAATGCGTTCGAAGCCGCCTTCCTCGCATGGCTGGCGGGGATTCCCCGCCGCTATGGGTATGCCACCGATGGAAGGGGTTGGCTTCTGACGGATGGCATCGGGGTGCCGGATCGCGCCGCCATGGAGCATCAGGTTCATTATTATCTCAACCTGCTGCGTCCGCTGGGTTGGACCGGGCCCGCCGGTCATCCCCGGCTGTTTCTTTCGGATGATGAAAGGCAGGCGATGGATCGGCGACTCGCGGAAGCCGGTCTCGTCCCTTCGGATTGGCTGATCGGGCTCAATCCCGGTTCGACCTACGGAAGCGCGAAGCGATGGTTCCCGGAGCGATTCGCCGAGACGGCGGACCGTCTGGCCGCGACGTATGGCGGACGGGTCGTGATTGTCGGGGGACCGGCGGAAGAAGCCTTGGGACGCGCGATCGCGGATGCGATGCAGGCCAAGCCGATCGTCCTCTCGGGCCGAACGTCCGTCCGCGAACTCATGGCCGTGATCCAGCGCTGTCGCCTGTTTCTCACCAACGATACGGGGCCGATGCATATCGCGACGGCGTTCGGCGTGCCGATCGTGGCCGTGTTCGGCCCCACCGATTCACGCACGACGTCACCGCTGGGAAACGGACACCGCATCGTCCGCCGCTCGGTCGAGTGTTCGCCCTGCTTGTTGCGCGAGTGCCCCATCGATCATCGCTGCATGGCCGGCGTGTCGGTTGATGAGGTGTATCAGGCGGCAGCGGAGCAATTACAGGCGGTCAAGGTTGAACAGGCAACGGTGGACGTTCAGCATCCGGCTCCGGATTTCCAACCGGGCCCTCAGCCCTCAATCCTCAGTCCTCAGCCCTTGTCGTTACAGGGCGTCACGGTGTTTTTGGACCGCGACGGGACGATCAATCGCGACACCGGGTATATCAGGACGCCCGAGGAACTCGAGCTGTTGCCGGGCGTCGTAGAGTCGCTCGCCCGCTTGAACCGGGCGGGGGCGCGGCTGGTGTTGGTGACGAACCAGTCCGGCATTGCTCGGGGCCTGCTGACGCTCGAGGCATTAAAGACGATTCATGCGAGCCTGTGCGCTCGGCTTCAATCCAGAGGGGCGCGGCTCGATGCGATCTATTATTGCCCGCATCATCCGGACGACGCATGCGCGTGCCGGAAGCCACAGGCGGGAATGGTGAATCGGGCCGTGGCGGACCTTGGCATCGATCTCTTACGATCCTATGTGGTGGGCGACCAGACGCGTGATGTAGAATTGGCCAGACGTATCGGCGCGCGCAGCGTCCTGGTCACAACCGGGCCGATGAGCGTCCGGGCGCTGGCGTTGCTGAAAGCCGACGATGTGCCGCCGGATTACGTCGCCACGGCATTCGACGGCGCCGCAGAGTGGATCTTTGAAGACGTGAGGGGCCGGCATCCGTTAATCGTGAACCGTTAACCAAGGCAAACCCGTCTTGCCGCATCATCATAACAGCCCGCGCTCAACTCCATGGCGAACTACCGCCGTATCTTGATCATCAAACCCAGTTCGTTGGGCGACGTGGTCCATGCGCTTCCCGTGTTGGCGGCGTTGCGGGCATCGTGTCCTCTCGCGCACATCGCCTGGCTGGTGAAACGGGAATGGGCGGGGTTGCTTGAGCGGGCCCAAGGTTTGGACCAGATCTGGAAGGTGGATCCGGGTGTGGCGGGTTGGTTGGCTCTCGTCCCGCGACTCAGGGCGGCTCGGTTCGATCTGGTGGTGGATCTGCAGGGTCTGTTTCGGAGCGGAGCGATGGCCTGGATGACCGGATGTCCGAACCGCATCGGATTTGCCAACGGACGGGAGGGCAGCCCGTTTTTCTATTCCTCGCGAGTCGCCCTCCCGATAGCGGAGATGCACGCGGTGGACCGCTACTTGCTCGTGGCCCGCGCGCTGGGGGCCAAGGCCTCGGCGCCCGAGTTTCGTTTGTGTCCGTCGGCAAAAGACCGGGAGGAGGTCGCTCGGTTGCTGGCGCGACACGGGGTGAGGGCAGGCGCATCGTGGATCGCCGTCAATGTGTCGGCCCGGTGGCCGACCAAACGCTGGCCGGCGGAGTTCTTCGCGGCGGCGGGCGATCAACTCCAACAGGAAGGCGTCGGCCCTCTCGTTTTGGTCGGCGGGTCGAACGAGCGCCGAGAATCGAACGCGGTGATCACCAGAATGAGCACGGCGCCGATCGATTTGACCGGTGAAACCACGCCGGGTTTGCTGCCCGCTCTGTTCGCCTCAGCCACGGTTTTGCTGACGAACGATTCGGGTCCCATGCATATTGCGGCGGCCGTCGGAACGCCGGTCGTCGCTCTGTTTGGCCCGACGAGCCCTGTGAGAACCGGACCGTACGGAGCCGAACATCGGGTCCTTCGGAGCGATATTGCCTGTAGCCCGTGCTTCAGTCGGGTCTGCGGAAATCGGGTTCATCTGGAATGCCTGACAACCATTGCGCCGGGCGCCGTCGTTGATGCGGTGCGCCAACAGGTGTCGAGCAGGATGCTGAAAAAGGCCCCCAACTTCGTTCTCGGTTTGTCAAAGCCCTCAACATAGCCCACGGGAAGAAGCGCGTATTGGCGCGCTTGGGGCGGGCGGGTGAGATGTGGCTACGCCTCCGGCTTTGACTTCACCTGCGGTCTCGTTGGCTGGCCTTTTTGAGCATCCTGGAGTATCTCACAATATTTTGGAGAGCATGAATATTCTTCTTGTCAGACCAGACGGAATCGGAGACGAGATTCTCTGCCTGCCGGTGGCGTCAGCGATCCGGCGCCTGATGCCGGCGGCGCGGATCTCTTTTCTGTCGAGCGCCTATGCGGCGCCGCTGCTCGATCACCATCCCGATCTCGACCAGGTGCTGACCTGTACGGGACGGGAGCGGTTCCAAGAAGTCGTCACGCTCTTCCGGCAAGGGTTCGACGCGGCCGTCTTTTTGAAGCCCTTTCGACCTCTGATGCTCGCAGCGTGGGCCGCGCGAATTCCAGTTCGGGTGGCGACGGGATATCGCTGGTACAGTCTTCTGGCCAATAAACGGGTGTACCAGCACCGCAGCGATTTCTCGAAGCATGAGACGGAGTACAACCTCAATCTTCTATCGGGTTTGGGTCTGGATCCTGGTATGCCTGTTCGTCCGAAGCTGATTCTCACGGATGATGAACGGCAACAGGCCGACGTTCGGATGGCCGCCCTCCCGTCCAAGCGAGTCGTCCTGCATCCCGGCGGTTTTGCGGCCCGGCGATGGCGCGGCCAACACTACTGGAACCTGGCCCATCAATTGATCCGAGCGGGCTTCGGGGTGGTGATTACCGGGACCGCCGCTGAGCGGGAACGATTTCACGATGAAGCGGAGAAGGCGGACTTGACTCCCGGCATGCTGGACCTCATGGGCGCACTGACGATCCGGGAATTGATGGCGGTGATCGGCCGCAGCCATGCGGTCGTCTCAGGCGCGACGGGACCGGCGCACATCGCGGCGGCTCTCGAAGTGCCGACGGTCGGTCTCTTCGATCCGCGCCGGAATAATCTGCCGGCGCGATGGCAGCCGGTGGGCACGGGAGTGGTCTTGCGTCCCGATGTCCCGACCTGTGAAAAATGCATCTATGAAGCCTGCCCGTACTGGGATTGCCTTGATCGCGTGACCGTCGATGAGGTCGCCGGCAGAGTCGAAGCGGTGGTGAAGGGAGTGGAGCGGATGACGGTGCGCCATGTCTAAGCTGTCCGTCTATGTGATCGCGTACAACGATGAGCCGAACATCCGCGCGTGCCTGGAGAGCGTGGCCTGGGCCGACGAGATCATTGTGGTGGATTCCTGGAGCACGGATGCGACGGAAAAAATCAGTCGCGAGTATACGGATCAGGTCTTTCAGCACGAGTTCCATGGATTCGGGCGATTGCGGAACGAGGCCGTGGCGCGCGCGTCACACGAATGGGTTTTTAGCCTGGACACGGATGAACGGGCTACGCCGGAAATCCGCGACGAGATACGCCGTGTGACGGAAGCCGGCAGGGACGCGGACGCCTACTTTGTCCCGCGACGGAATTATTTTCTCGGGCGGTGGATTCGGCATTGCGGCTGGTACCCCGATTACCGGCAGCCGCAATTGTTCCGGAAAGGCCGCCTCCGGTACCGCGAGGAATTGGTCCATGAAGGGTTTGATCTGGATGGGCGAATCGGGTATCTCAAAGAGCACGTCCTCCAGTACCCGTTTCGCGACGTTGATCACTACCTGACCAAGATGGACCGCTATTCGGAGCTGATGGCGCATCGCATGATAGAGCAGGGCCGGACGTTCCACACGCACCAGCTCGTCACGCATCCGTGCTTCACGTTTGCGAAGATGTATCTGGGCCGGGCCGGCTTTCTCGACAGGATGCCGGGGTTGATCCTGTCGGGGCTGTATGCGTATTACACATTCATCAAGTATGCGAAGTTCTGGGAGATGGCAGTCAATGCAAAATTAAAAAGGCAAAATTAAAAGTGACGAATAATTTTGCATTTTTCATTTTTACTTTTTCATTGTTCTTATGAAAATCAGCGGGTTTTCCATTTGCCGGAATGCGATCCGCTTCGACTACCCGATTGTCGAAGCCATCCGATCCGCCTTGCCGATCGTCGATGAGTTCGTGATCAACGTCGGCCAGTCGGATGACGGCACCATCGAGCTCATCCGGTCGATCGAGTCCGAGAAGATTCACATTGTCGAGTCGGTCTGGGACGACTCAATGAAAAAAGACGGGCTGTTGTTTTCGCATGAAACCAACGTGGCGCTCGCGCGCTGCACGGGCGATTGGGCGCTTTACCTGCAGGCGGACGAAGTGCTGCACGAGACGGATCATGATCGCCTCCTCAGGACGCTACGCGATAATCTGCCGAATCCCGCGGTGCTCGGCTTCACGTTCCAGTATCTGCATTTCTACGGCGATTACCGTTCTTGTAATCCGTGGTTCTATCACCGCGCGGTCCGCGTGATTCGAAACGACGGGCAGGTGGAATCTTGCGGTGACGCCGTCGGCTTCTGGCTCAAAGCCGATCGCGGCTATCTCCAGACCGTCCATCGGGAACGGGTGACACCCTCAGGCGGGACGATTTATCATTACGGGTGGGTGAAGCCGCCGCGCGTCCTGTTGGAGAAATTTCGATATCAGATCCAACGCCATCACGGCGATGAGCCGGGAGCCGAGCAGGCGCGCATGCTGGAAGGACACCAGTACGAATTCGACGAATACGACATCATGAAAAATTTTTCCGGCATGCATCCCGCTGTCATGGCCGACCGAGTGCGTTGCTATCCTGTACTCAAGCCGGGACGCAATCGATGGCTGAAGCCGGCGTTCTATCGAGAAATCCTGAAGAGAGGATTTCGCGGGTGAGGGGCAAGGGGTAAAAGGGGGATCCCCCTACCAAGCTATGACCATTGCAGCAATTGTCATTACCAAGAATGAGGAGCGCAACATCGGCGCGTGCCTGAAATCCCTGCGATGGGTGCACGATCTCATCGTGGTGGATGCCGTCAGCACGGATCGGACCGTCGCCATCGTCAGAGAATACACGCCACGGGTGTTCATTCGGACTTGGCCCGGCTTCGGACCGCAAAAGAATTACGGGTTGGACCAGGCCACCGCCGACTGGGTCCTGGTGGTGGATGCCGATGAGCGCGTGACGGAGGCGCTGCGGGCCGAGATCCGGCAGGTGATCGAGACCGGCAAAGGGGATATCGCCGGATATGAGATTCCGCGCCGGAACTTTTTCTATGGGCGATGGATCGAAGGCGGTGGATTGTATCCCGACTATCAATTGCGGCTGTTTCGGCGAACCGCAGGCCGATACGATGATGTGCTGTTGCATGAACGGCTCCAGTTGCGCGGGCGAATCGATCGGCTCCGATCCCCGCTCGATCATCACAGCATGCCGAGCATCGGCGCGCACGTCAAGAAAATGATCCGATACACGACCTTGGGGGCGCAGGAAAAGCTCAAGGCGCGATCGCGGGTGACGGCGTTGAACCTGGCCGGCAATCATCTGGCCACGATAGTCAGAACCTATATGATGCGAGGAGGCTACCGTGACGGGGTGCACGGGATCATCGTGGCGCTGTTCGCGGGCATGCACACATTTGTCAAATACGCGAAAGCGTGGGAAATGCGGCAACAAAGGAGCAAGGAGGTACGGGGGTAGCCGGGGGGGTAGGTAAAGAAGGAGCCGGTTACCCCCCTCTTCCTGTATCCCTCCGCCATCCCGCTGGAGGATTATGCGGATTGGAATTGATGCGAACCCGATTTTCAGGAATCGCGGCGGCGTGGGGTGGCATATTTACCATCTTGTGCGCGCCTTGCTCGATCTGAAGGACGATCTGGAGTTTGTCTGTTATGTCGAACCCGGGGCGCTTCGGCGTCGAGACAGTGAGACCATTGAAGAATGGGAGCAGGATCCACGCCTGACGTGGGTGGAGGTCGGCCGGTTCACCCGGCGTTGGCGCGGGACGTTGGATCGCCTGGACCTGTACCACGGCATGAACTTCCGGATGCGGACCGCCGGCCGGTATGGAGGCGTGGTGACCATTCATGATCTCTGGCTGGACCGGCATCCTCAGTATTCGACCAAATTGTTCGGCCAGCGCGGGTCTTTTCACCGCACCAGACGGACGGCGTGGCGAGCGCGGAAGGTGATTACCGTCTCCGAGCATTCGGCGCAGGATATTGTCTCGCTGTATGGCGTGCCCCGCGAACGTATCACCGTGGTGTACAACGGCGTGTCCGACCAATTCCGGCCCGTTGGCTATCCGTCCGCGTTGGAGGAGATCCGCGCCCGTCTGGGTCTGCCGACGGAGCGGTTCATTCTGTTTGCGGGCGGGGCGGATCCCCGGAAGAATCATCAGACGTTGATTCGAGCCTACGCCCGCGTGGCGGAGCTGCTGGGAGGGCACAGTCTGGTCATGGTCGGAGAAGCGAGCCACCGGTTCGGCAATATATATGAAACGGCGCGGACGTTCGGGCTGGAAGACCGGGTGAGCTGTCCGGGGCCGCTCTCCGTAGAAGATCTTGGCCTGCTCTATTCCTGCGCCGATGTTTTCGTGTTTCCGTCGATCTACGAGGGATTCGGGATGCCGGTGCTGGAAGCGATGGCGTGCGGCGCGCCGGTGATTACGTCGAAGACGACGGCCCTGCCGGAGGTGGCCGGGGATGCGGCCGTGCTGGTCGATCCCGTGCATGTCGAGGAACTCGCCGACGCGATCGTCCGCGTGCTGGACGATCAGGACCTTCGGGAGTCGTTGCGCGCCAAGGGCTTCGAACGGGTCAAGCGGTTTACCTGGGAGCAGGCCGCCCGCCGGACCTTGAAGGTGTATCGGCAAGTCTGCTCGCAAAAACCGTGAGGCGTTCGACTCAAACATCACACGGGGCCGCGCTGAGTCACGTAACATGAATAGGAATTCATCTAGAGAAGGCAACCTGTGC
>JBOHOS010000408.1:0-1665 GCA_050731295.1 Nitrospiraceae bacterium
CGCTCGAAATTTACGCGCCGCTTGCCAACCGGCTCGGAATCGGGTGGATGAAAAATGAATTGGAAGATCTCTGTTTGAGGTCGCTCAAGCCGGAAGTGTATGCGGGACTCAAACTCCGAGTGGCAAAACGCGACGAGGAACGCCAGGAATACATCGATGAAGTCATTCGGGAAGTACAGGCGGCATTGGCGGAGACCGGCTTGACGGGCGAGGTCCAGGGACGGCCTAAGCATCTGTACGGGATTTACCAGAAGATGGAGCGGCAATCCATTTCCTTTGAAGAAGTCTACGATCTGACCGCCGTCCGTGTCATCACCGACGTCAAGATGAACTGCTATGCGATCCTGGGGCTGCTCCATTCTCTCTGGCGCCCGGTTCCCGGACGGTTCAAGGATTACATTGCCATCCCGAAATCCAATCTGTATCAGTCGCTGCATACCACCGTCGTCGGTCCCAAAGGCGAGCATGTGGAATTTCAAATCCGGACGGACGAGATGCATCGGATCTCGGAACAGGGGATTGCCGCACATTGGAAATATAAAGAGCGCGAACAGATCGGCGATAAGGACGGGAAGGTTTTCAGTTGGCTCCGGCAGTTCGTCGAGTGGCATCAGGATTTGACCGACAACCGGCAATTCATGGATACGGTCAAGCTGGATCTCTTTCACGATGTCGTCTATGTGTTCACGCCGAAGGGCATGGTGAAGGAAATGCCGCTTGGCGCGACGCCGGTTGATTTTGCCTACGCGATTCACACGGAGGTGGGCGACCATTGCGTCGGGGCGAAAGTCAACGGCAAGATCGTTCCGCTCAAACACCAACTCGCCAGCGGCGATACGGTCGAGATTCTGACGGCGCCGACCCAGGTCCCTCATAAGGATTGGCTGAAGTTCGTCCGCACGCCGAGGGCCAAGACCAAAATCAAGCATTGGCTGAAGATCGAGGAGCAGAAGCGCAGCATTGAAATCGGCCGGCGGCTATTGGAGCGGGAATTCAGGCGTCACAATCTGCCTCCGGCGCAGATGTTCAAATCCGATCGACTCTTACAGGTGGCGCGGGAGTCGGGCTGTGAGACGACGGAAGAGCTGGCCGCCGCAGTCGGCTATGGTCGCGTCTCGACGGCGCATGTGATCAGCCGTTTGGTGCCGCGTCCGGAAGGCGAGCGTCATGCGGCTCAGGAAGGGACGGTCGAGATCCGTCCCTCCACGACCAAGCAGTTGGGAAAGAGCGTCAAGGTTAAAGGCGGCCGCGATCTGTTGATGCAGCTCTCGCGCTGCTGTAATCCTGTTCCCGGCGATCGGATTATGGGCTACATCACGCGCGGCCGCGGTCTGACCATTCACTCAGTCGGCTGTCCGAATCTGGACGCGCTCGATTATGACAAGGACCGGCTGGTGGAGGTGGAATGGGATACCACTGCGCCGAGTACGCATGCCGTCAAGATGTCGGTGCTGGCCGTGGACAAGCCCGGAGTCTTAGCCAATGTCTCCTCGTCGATCTCCACGTGCGACGCCAACATCAGCCGCGCCGAAATTACCACTCGTGAAGATCAAAAGGCGCTGCTCGACTTCGTGATTGAAGTGAACGATACCGCGCACCTAAACCGGGTGTTGAAAGCCGAGGAACGAATCGAGGGAGTTATCACCGCCCGGCGCGTGCGTGCAT
>JBOHOS010000409.1:0-6030 GCA_050731295.1 Nitrospiraceae bacterium
ATGTACCATGAACCGGAAATCGGTCCATACGTATTTCAGCCGTTTCATCTGTCGGCCTACGTCCTACGGTCGACGCGCAGATTCCCGCCTGGACCAACGACATTTTCACTCCGGCACACCGGGCCTCGCCACAGCACATCGCCACTCCGCTCGTGTATACTTGGGCCGCTAATTAGTTTACTGTGAGGCTTTTTACATCATTTCAGAGAGTGAATCCCGCGTCAATGCGTGTTCCATGCGTTATATGGTTGTTCTATTTAGCGGAGTCCTCCTATGCGCGGTTTCCAGGCAAGCGTGACTATTTTGATCAGCCTCAGCGCCCTGCTCTCCAACGATCCTGTCTTCATCGGAGCGTCCGATCGCCCGGAATCGGTCACCACGGAGATCACCGGCAAGGATGGCGTGGCCATGGCGCTCGTGCCGACCGGAGAATTCTTGATGGGCAGCAACGACGGAGCATCCGACGAGAGGCCGGTCCACCGCCTTTATCTGGATGCCTTTTACATCGACAAATTTGAGGTGACCACATCACGCTATGCCAAGTTCCTCCAGGCCACCAACCGAAAGCCACCGGATAAGTGGAGCGAAGTGAATCCGACGTTTGATTGGGCTCGCCCGGTGATCGGCGTGGATTGGAGTGAGGCCGACGCCTACTGCCAATGGGCGGGAAAACGGTTGCCGACGGAATCGGAATGGGAAAAAGCGGCGCGGGGAACGGATGGCCGAAAGTACCCCTGGGGCGGCGAAGATGCGTCGGAATCCTTTGCCAATTTCGATTGGGATAGCCGCCGGACATGGAGAGGCTATAGCACTCTCACACCCGTCGGAAGCTACGAAAGCGGAAGAAGTCCTTATTGGGTCTACGACGCGGCAGGAAACGTCTGGGAGTGGGTCTCCGACTGGTACAGTCCGAATACGTACCAGAATCACCACGACCGGAACCCGAAAGGACCGACGAGTGGAATTTTTAAGGTCACGCGCGGGGGATCATGGGGAGACAAACCGTACAGCTTGCGGACGACCAATCGCCGAGGCATTCCACCGGGAGATCGTCATCGGGATATCGGGTTTCGCTGCGCCCAAGATGTGCCCAAGTAAATCCGCCTGGCCCGTCACATGAATTCCCTGCATCGCCCCATCACATCGCAGCCGAGACGGAAACCCGGGCTGTATCGCGTGCTTTTTATCTGCACCGGCAATGCGTGCCGCAGTCCGATGGCCGAGGGATTTACCCGCCACTACGGGATGGGACGTGTCGAAGCGTTCAGCGCCGGCGTGCTCCCCGCTTCGCTAAACCCGAGAGCTGTTCGTGTCATGGCGGAACTCAACATCGACATCGCGAACCATCATCATAGAAGTGTGGATGCTGTGGTCATCGATGAGATGGACTTGGTGGTGACCCTCTGCGATTACGCGCAATCGTGCGCCCCCGGCGGGTCGTCCGGCCAGCACCGCCTCCACTGGAGCATCGCCGATCCGTCTAAATGGTGGGGACCCGACTGGCTGGTCTTGCCGGCCTATCGCAAAGTGCGCGATGATCTCGACCGACGAATCCGTCATCTCCTGCCGGCCATTCTCAAGTAATCGATCTGTGCCAATCGCCAGCAGGTCGTTCAAAAAGTCCGTCAACAAGCCCGCAGCGAGCGAAAATCCCGAAACGTACTCTCCGCGGTACGTTGAGGGTTTAAGCGATGCGAGAACGCAGTTAACGGTCTTTTTCAACGAGCTGCCGGTCATTTTTGTCTTGAGTCATTAAGGCCGGTTTGATATAAGGCCTGCCTTACAACCGCGTATCTACGTTTTTTCTCTTCCGTATGCGGTTCTACCACGAGGATCATGCACGCACGCCGGATTGCATTCGTTTTGGGGATTGTCATCTCCGGCCTCTTTGCAGCCAATCCGGCAAACGCGCAACTGGTACCGCTCAATCCGTACTTGACGCAGCAGGCGCGATTCACGAATGTCGGGTATGACATTTACCCCAACCCGTTCGACTTATATGTTCCGCTGATCGAGGTCGGCAATATCAGAACCGGTCCTGTCCTTGTCCATCCTCATTTTGGGATGGCACAGTCCTACACGGATAACGTCTTCCGAACCACCAATACATTCGGAGGACGGAGATCTGATTGGTACACGACCCTCGCACCCGGTCTTCAGCTCCAGCTTCCATTCATGGGTCGCCACCGCCTGGTCTTCGATTATCGATCCAACATCGAGCGGTATAGCAACGAATCCTCACAGAACGTGGAGGACCAGACGATTGCGACCAACCTGGTCTTTAACCTACGGGGCGGGCTCACGTTGAGCCTCCTGCAGGAAATCAAGACCGGCCATGACTATCGAGGCTCGGCGACGGCGACCGGCTTCAATGCGCCCAACAAATTTTATAATACCAATTGGGGGGCCGAGGCCCTCTACGCCAAACAAGCCTTTTTCCGCGCGCGCATTAAATCGATCCGCTGGGAGTTCATTGGGGAAAATGCCGGCTCTCGAGGTCCTGCCAGCTTTGGGGGAAGCGGGTTCGGGGACATCAATACCCGGAACAGGCAAGAGACCTACTACGCGATTGCCGGTGGAGCGCGGATCGCCCCCAAGACCTACCTGTTCATTGAAGAATGGATCGGCAAGTACGTGTATGAAGTGAACAAGGACCTGGACAGCACCGCCTATACGACAGCGATCGGCGCGCGCTGGGAGGCCACAGGCAAGACCATCGGCGAGTTCACGATCGGGTGGCAACAGAAGACCTACGACAATCCCAGCACCATACGCGGATCCGGCAGCTTTAGCGGACTCTATCTCAACGGAAATATATATTGGAAGCCGCAGGATCAGACGGAAGTCATCTTCAATATCTTCCGCCGGACGAACGAGACAGTCCTGGGCGGCACACGGTTCTTTGTGAGCACCGGCTTCGGGGTGGACGTTCGGCATTCAGTCACAAAAAAGTGGCGGGCCACATTCCAATTCCTGTATGATCATGACTCATTTTCGGACCCGATTTTTGCGGATAGTAAGTCACTGACTCGGAAAGATAACTACCTGACCATTGGGCCTGGCGTATGGTACCAGATTCAACCATGGCTCGGCGCTCGGGCGACCTATACCTATACGGAACGCCTCTCGAATTTCGACAGTATTCAGTACAACGCCAATGTGTTAATGCTGTCGGTCCAGGCGCAGTTCTAATTCTCCTTGCTTGCTTTCTCAGTCTTTGCTTCCCTTCTTCGCTGACGGCCGCATCCAGGTCGAACTCCAGCTCGCCGGATGGCCCCGATCGAGGCATGGGCAGCACGCCCAATCCCGACTACCATCTTTCAGCCAATGACGTCATCAAGGTTCAGGTATTCGGTGAGGAAGCCCTCTCGACAGAGACTAAAGTCAGCGGGGACGGCAAGATCGCGCTTCCCCTGCTGGGCGTGCTCGAAATTCAAGGGCTGACGGTTAAGCAGACCGAGGACCTGATTACAAAGCGGCTGGCCGATGGCTATCTCAAGTACCCGCGCGTCAGCATCTATATCACGCGCTACCGGAATTTTTTTGTATCCGGGGAGGTCAAGAGCCCGGGAGGCTATGCCTTTGAAGAAGGGTTAACCGTGCTCAAAGCCGTCACGCTCGCCGGCGGCTTCACGGATAAAGCTGCGCCAGGCCGGATTAAAATCAAACGACTGAGAGAGAAGGAAGAACTGACGATCTCAGTAAACCTGAAAGATACCGTGTATCCGGACGATGTGATCGTCGTTCCCGAGAGCTTTTTCTAAGTCCATGGATCAGTCAACCTCGCCAACAAGCGCTCTGGAATCACCGGTCGATGTACACCTGCGCGACTATTTACGCATCATTTTCAAACGCAAATGGGCGGTCTTGGGTCTGTTCGCGTCCATCGTCATGGCTGCAGTCCTGTACCTTCTTGTACAGCCGCCGGTATACGAATCAACGGTCAGTTTGCTGGTCGAGCCGTCAGGCCCCAACGTCATGTCGAAGGTGGTGGAAGAGGTCTACGTCCCCACCAACGTCAGCATTGATTACTACAAGACCCAGTACGAGCTTCTCAAAAGCCATCAGATTGTCCAACAGGCGGCCCGCCGGCTGGATTTGAAATCGCACCCTGAATATTCCGCGAAGCCTCTGGGCATGCTTGAGTCTCGATTGGCTGGAGTCAAAACGACCTTCGCATTGCTCGCCGCGATAGTGACCGGCTCCGCGGATACGCCGGCTCCGCTACCTGAATCGGAAGCCGAGCGCCGCCTCGTCAATAAGTTCAGAGAACACATCACCATCAAACCCGTGCCGAACAGTCGAATCGTTCGCGTTACGGTCGAGTCCGTGGATCCGCACCTCGCTGCAGATGCGGCGAATACAATCGCGTCCGTATACATTACCCGGTCACTGGAGATGAAGATCGGCGCCTCGGAAGAAGCCGCGAAGTGGATTGCCGCCAGGGTGGACGAGATTCGAAAAAAAGTCGAGCAGTCCGAGCGGACGCTCCATGACTTTGCCAGCCGCTATGGTCTCGTATCCGTTGACGATCGAAAACGTTTGGTGACCCAGAAGCTCGGCGATTTGAACACGCAATTGGTACAGGCTGAAACCAAGCGCGTCGAAGCAGAAGCCCGATTCAAGCAACTGGTTTCTGTCATGGGAGATCCGCGTGCCGCAGAGTCATCAGCCGAAGTGCTCGGGTCGCTGCTGATCCAAAACCTCCGCGCTCAAGAGGTTCAGGTCGCGCAACGGGTGGCCGAGCTCAGCGATAAGTACGGCCCGAAACACCCGGCCATGGTGCAAGCCACGACGGAGTTGCGCGAGCTCAAGGTCGGCATTCAAGCCGAGGTCAAAAAGATCTATGCCTCCAGCAAAGCGGAGTACGATGTGGCGGTGGCGCGCGAGCGGGTGATTCGAAATGCGTTGAACCAGCAGAAAGCCGATGTCATGGCCGCCGGCCAACATGAGGTTCAGTACGGCATCCTCGAACGGGAAGTCCAGAGCAACCGGCAGCTCTATGAAATGTTCCTCAAACGGATGAAGGAGACTGATATAGCGACGGAGATCCGCACCAGCAACATTTACGTCGCCGATCCGGGGATCGTCTCACTCGTGCCGGTGAAGCCGAAGAAAATCCAGACCGTGCTGCTGGCGACCTTGCTCGGTCTGTTGGGCGGAGTCGGACTCGCCTTTTTCTTGGAATACATGGATAGCACGATCAAGTCTCCGGAGGACATCGGATACTATCTCCCTGGCCTGGCATTCTTGGGATTTCTCCCTGTCTTCAGTGAATCCGCAAAAAACTCGAAGGGAGTTGACTTGGCGACGCATGAAACGCCGCAATCCATCTTTGCCGAGCACCTCCGGACGATTCGTACGAGCCTGGTTCTGTCGGCCGCCGACAAGCCGCCGACCTCGTTTCTCGTTACCAGCGCGACGGAAGCGGAAGGCAAGTCGGCGTTCTCGGTGAATCTTGCCATTTCTTTCGCCCAGTTGGGTCGCCCCACCGTGCTGCTTGAAGGGGACTTCCGCAAGCCGCGTTTGCAGAAAGTATTCGGGTTGGACCTCAAGCGAGGACTCAGCCACTATCTCGTCGGCGAGGCGGAGCTGCATGAAGTCATGCAGCCGACTCAGGTGCCCAATCTCAAGGTCATCCCCTGCGGCGCGATTCCGCCGAATCCCGCTGAATTGCTCCAATCGCAGCGCATGTTGGATCTGCTGGAGGGCTTTCGCAAGGAAGAGGTCTATACCGTCGTAGACTGCTCGCCGATCCTGGCCGTGACCGATCCGGTCATCGTCGGTCACAGCGTCGATGGCGTAATCCTGGTCGTGCGAGCCGCGCACACCACGCGTCATGCAGCCCGCATGGCCGCGCGCGTGATGCGGGACGGGAAGACGCGCGTATTGGGCGTGGTGCTCCAGCGCCTCAAAGCCCGAGAACTGTCCGCCTATTATGCGGGCTATTACCAGAGGTACTATGGGAAGGCGCCGGACAAATCATTGATGAAGCGTACGTAACGTTTCACTGATCGTATGGCTTCGCAT
>JBOHOS010000410.1:0-1983 GCA_050731295.1 Nitrospiraceae bacterium
GAGGCCTTGTCAAAAAGTGGGTAAATAGAATTAGGCGGCGACCTCTTTGTTGACTGGCAATCCATCTACGAACGTCCCTCCGTGATACACGACCTGCATCAACTCCGGATGTTTCACTCGACGGAACGTCCGTTCCGCGACTAACAACATCTTCCAAATGACGGCCGTGGCATTTTTGACGAGTCGAAATCGCTTCGCCGCATCGGTTCGTAATCGAGCGGCAGCAAACGGCGATTCAACGGGGTTGGTCGTCCGCAGATGCTGCCAGTGCGGCTGTGGAAACTGATAGAAGGCGACGAGTCGGTCCCAATCCGTCTGCAGGCACCTCGCCGCTTCAGGGCCTCCATGGTGCTCACACCAGTACACAAACTGGTCGCGTCGCTGTTCCGCTTCCCGACGAGTGGGCGCATACGGGATCGGGCGCAGCAGCGCGCTGGCCGCGCCCTGCTGCCGCTTGGGGAGTTTATCGAGGACATTGAGGATCCGGTGATTCCAGCACCGCTGCTCCTCGGCTTCCGGATACACGTGGCGCACGGCGCTCCAGATGCCCAGATGCCCGTCGCCGATGACCAGGCGAGGGGCCCGCAACCCACGATCGCGGAGCTCGCGCAACACCTCCGCCCAGCTGACCGTGGATTCCCGGTGCCCCGGGGTGACGGCCAGCACTACTTTGCGGCCATCACTCAACGCGGCCAGGGCGACCAGCCGCGCGGCCTTGTCTTTCTCTAAGCCGGCTTTCACGTAGTAGGGTCGGGCCGAGGCGCGGTGGGGTCGTTTCCGATCCTCCGTTTCCCCGGCCCGCACCTCCGAACCGGACGTGCACGTTACCATGCATCCGGCTCTCGACAAGTCCGCGATGGGCGAAGGCTGGCGACCATCAGGCCCGCTCGGACCACGGTGACGCGATTCGACTGCGGTACCGGTAGCGAGAAACCGGCACCGCGCCCGGGTTGAACAGCGTCACGCCGTTCTGCGTGGGCCACCACCCTGGCCGATAGAGACCGCGCAGTGTCTTCCAGTTTGCTCGGGAGTGTTTGTGGCGCAGCCAACACACCACTCTCCGCCAGGTAAACGCGCGGAGGTCGTTGAAGCTCGCCTTCGACACCCCCGTATTGGAAGTAGGCCGTCCATCCCCGCAGCACCGGATTCAATTGGTGCAGCAGGGCTGTGAGCGGGAGGTCCCGGCCTGTTCGCGTCAGCGTCCGCACCCTGGCCTTGACCGTCGCCAGGGCGGTCTTACAGGGCCAGGTGTAGACGTACCGACGCCTCGTGCCTCGTTTCCGGTGCCGTTGGATCCGGAACCCTAAGAACTCGAAGCCCTGATCGATGTGCGCCATGGTGGTCTTCTCCTCCGATAGACGCAGGCCCATGGGTTGAATCACTGCGTCGACTTCAGTCCGGAGCGTGTCGGCGTGGTCGCGTGTGCCCGCCACCACTACCACAAAATCGTCCGCATAGCGGACCAGGCGGTAGGTCGCCAAGCCTTGGCGACGCCGCGCCTGACGCGCGCTGGATGTTGTTCCCATCGCCTCCCAAGCCTGCGCAAAATGCGCATCCAGACCTGAGAGGGCGATGTTCGCGAGAAGCGGAGAGAGAATCCCTCCTTGCGGCGTGCCCGCAGGCGTGTCCTCTTGCTGGCCCGCTTCCGTGAGCAGGCCCGCTTTGCAGAACGCCTTGATCAACGCTAGGACTCGCTTGTCTCCGATTCGCTCGCGCACACGACGCATCAGTGCCGCGTGATCGATTTCGTCGAAGCAGGCCTTGATATCTCCTTCTACCACCCACTCGTAGGAACGGGAGCAGAGGGTATGGATCTCAGCCAGCGCATCCTGAGCGCGTCGATTCGGGCGGAAGCCATACGAACATGGCAGGAAATCCGCCTCGAAGAGTGGTTCGAGCACCAACTTCAGCGCCGCTTGGACTACCCGATCCCGCACGGTGGGGATGCCGAGCCGGCGCCATTTTGCGGTGCCGGGCTTGGGA